>NZ_JBEXZS010000049.1:0-31320 GCF_040593685.1 Methylobacterium sp. EM32
GTGGCGCAGCTCGGCGCGGCGCTGGGCTACGACGCGGCGGCTTTGGACGCGCTGTGGCGCCAGGCTGCCACCCTCTGAAGGCGCCCTCCAACCGCGCCTGAGGCGCGCCCGGGCCGGCCGGCGCGACGCGACACCCTTGCCCATCGTGGAGAGACCCATGGCCGCGACGACGTTCGAGCGGGCGCTTGCGCTCGTCCTGACACACGAAGGCGGATGGTCGGACGATCCGGCCGACCCGGGCGGGGCGACCAATCTCGGGGTGACGATCGGCACGTTGAGCCTGTGGCTCGGCCGGCCGGCGACGCGCGCCGAGGTGCGGGGTCTGACGCCGGCCTCGGTGGCGCCGCTCTACCGGCGTCGGTTCTGGGACGCGATCCAGGGCGACGCGCTGCCGGCCGGGCTCGATTACGCGCTGTTCGACTTCGCGGTGAACAGCGGGCCGAAGCGGGCGGTGATCGGGCTGCAACGGGCGCTCGGGCTCGCCGATGACGGCCGGCTCGGCCCGGTGACGCTGGCGGCGCTCAAGGGCCGGGACGTGCCGGGTCTGATCGACGCCGTCTGCGACGGGCGTCTGGCGTTCCTGCGGGCGCTATCGACCTGGCCGCGCTTCGGCCGCGGCTGGGGCCGGCGGGTGGAGGAGGTGCGGGCCGCAGCCCTCGGGTTCCAGGCCACCCCGAACGGGGCCGCCGCGCCGGCCGTGTGCCCCACCTGCGGCAAGCGCGTCGCGGCCTGAGCCCTTTCACCCCCGTTCGTACCGGCCTTCAGGAGAGATCGCCATGAACCAGGACCAACTCACCGCGCTGCTGCGCACCCTGCTGCAGTTCGGCGGCGGGATCGCCGTCGGGCGCGGCTGGATCGACGCCGACACCGCCACGGCGCTGACCGGCGCGTTGGTCACGCTGCTCGTGACCGGCTGGGGCATCTACGTGCGGCGCAACGCCGGCTTGGTTGCCTCCGCGGCCGCGGTGCCGGCGGTGAAGACCATCCTGGCCGACCCGGCGACCGCGAATGCGATCCCGAGCGCCAAGGTCCAGCCCGCGGAGTAGCGCCGTGCCTACGCCCGACGACGCTGAGGGCGTCATCATCCTGCCGCGCCGGACCTCGTTCTGGGCCATGGCGACCCTGGTGGTGGGGCTCGCCGGGCAACTCCTCTGGATCGGGTCCTACGCGGCCAAGATCGACGCCCGGCTCGAGGACTTGGCCGCCTCCGATCAGCGGCAAGCTAAGCGGGACGACGAGCGCTATGGCCTCGTCATCGGCCGGCTCGAGAGCCTGGAGCGTGACCGCGACCGGCTGGTGCGCCTGGAGGAGCAGGTGCGGATCGCGACGGATCTCCTGCGCGAGATCCGGCAGGAGATCCGCCCGCCACCCCGGCGCTGAGTCGTCGGCGAACTGCACCTCGTGATCCTGATGCATCTTCAGCCCCGCCGGCAGCCGCCGAGCGGGGCTTTCTCGTCTCTGAACCTACGCGGCGATCCAGGCGAAGCGCTCGGCCTCGTCCCAGGCGCAGTCGTCGCCGAGGGTCGCGGCGAACACGCCTGACAGGCGCGCCCGCTCGGCCTCAACCACCGGACCCTCAACCGCGACCGGTCGGCAGCGAGCGGGCAGGCGCGGCACGACGAAGTTTGGGTTGTGCAGGGCGTGGTCGGACGCCTCCGTGAAGAATGGCCGGTCGCCCGAGTCGAGATAGCTCTCGGCGGCCAGCCTATCGGCGACCCCGGCTGCTCGGACGGTAGCAACGCAGAAGATCGTTCTACAATTTCAGGACATGACGGAGTTTTCACACAAGCTCGGTCGGAAGCAGCCCCTCACGTGGTCAAGTTGATTGGTTTTTTACCCTGAGCAAAGGCGCCTCATAGGTCAGAACTCAATTTCTCTATGAACAGTCCTAGAAACTGGAATTTTACCTGTTATCTCTCTTGGGTCTTACTACGGTTAAGCTTGTTGATCTACGTCGGCAGGACCTTGTTGCAGAAATTCAAACATATCTGCTACCATCTCCTGGCACGAATCGGTGATATCCAGAAGGTTGTGCACTTGAGATAAGGCTTCTACTGATCCAAGCAAAACAGGGGCACGATTCCAACCAAGAGGAGCGATCCATGGCTGAAGTTGAATTCGAAGTCCCGGCAAACAAAAACGTAAGGATAAGCCTGACTAGG
The DNA here is from genome assembly GCF_040593685.1 of Methylobacterium sp. EM32. Classification (NCBI taxonomy): domain Bacteria; kingdom Pseudomonadati; phylum Pseudomonadota; class Alphaproteobacteria; order Hyphomicrobiales; family Methylobacteriaceae; genus Methylobacterium; species Methylobacterium sp. EM32. The sequence goes on from NZ_JBEXZS010000049.1 coordinate 2,163, forward strand.
CACAAAGATGAGGCGTGCAAGTTAGAATTTTGGTATCTTCCGGCCAATCAAGTTACGTGGCTTTTTATTGTCGATATCTATGCGGACAAAAATATTACGCACACGCTAGATAACCATTCATACCCGGCCCTGCGAGGCAAGGCCACTACTTGGCAAATGAAGTGTGTAAGCATTTTGGAAATAGGCGGTCAGTTTCAAGAAAGTTACCCCACTCTGAGACCAGAGGAACTCAAGGCAACTGTGCTTATCTGTGGACAGCCGACTGACCCTGTGTCGGATCCAAACACTTCAGTCGTTTTCGACTACGTGTGACAGCAGCCATGCGAGTCTGCTCGGCAAAAATCTCCAAATCAGTAACGATACCTCTTGCCGCGGCTGCCTTGATGCTGACTGGTGCCGCCGCGGTAGCGCAATCAAAAATCCCGACCGGGCCGCCGACGAGCCCCCCATCTGGGCCCGGCCGGCCTGCTCCAGACCGCATCATCAACATATGGGTTCGCACTTTCATACCCGGAAGAGTTTCGGGTAGTCGTCAAGTGCCGGGCGGGTCAGGGACCATGATTTCCTGGCGCCTTGCTTCCAATTTGATAGGTTGTTTTGGTACAGATAATCGTGATTTCAGCAAAAAATTAGAAGAAAGCTCAAGAGTAAGTGCAATGGTTCTCGCAACACACCGAGTTGGTGAGCACAAGTTCTACAAAAACTGCGGTATTACTATTCGTCGCGATTGTAGAACGGGAAGACAAACTAACTCTGGGCGCTGCGATCCTGCTAGGGCGGTAACAACTGGCTATAAGAAGTTGTCCAATCAAGCACATGAGTACAGCTTTTTGATTAAAGAAAAAAATCCACTCGCTCCTCCAGGTTCTCCATACATTGACGCTGAAATCAAAGTCAAGGAAGAGTGGACAGCCAGTGCGGTGACGTTCTCTGTATCGGGCAAGGTTGATGATTTTCCTGCCTATGAGGGGTATGTAAGTTTCGATGGAGAAACAAAATTTTTATTTCAGATTAATCCTGTCATAGGTAGCACCCCGGCTTCGCTTTTTGGATCTGCAAGCCGGCCTATTAACGGTAGTGCTACGTTCGATTTATAGACAGGGGCTGTCCCAAACTCGCTCCGACCACCTCGACAGGGGAGTGAGCCGAGGCAATCGGCACGGCGCCAGTTGTGCATGAGTTGGCTCTTGCATCAAGACATGGATCAGGTCGCGCGATATATGCGGCATATGGCTGACGATGGTCCGCATAGCGAACGTCCTGACAGGGCTGGAGATGGCGTGACTATCCCCGCTGACCTATGGTCTGAACTCAATCAGCCTGCTCACACCGGAGATTGCCTATGGGTTCGTCCGCTATCTCTATCAGAGGTTTCCTGACAGATGGGCCAGGATGCTGGGATCACCAGCCGGTTCCCGAACCCGTAGGCGCTGGCGGCTGAGAGAGAGGTGTGCTCCCGCCTGGACTGCGCGGTGCACCATGATGCCCGATCCCAATCACGAGCCGCTCTCTCAGGCCGAGCAAGGCATAGTTCTCATCCAGAACGCTCAATACGAAGAGGGAATCGATCAAAGGACGTTGGAGCTAATCGAGCGCTCACGCGCGCTGCTGGAGGAGACCAAGCATCAGATTCTCCCCACTAATCGGGACCATTCAGGCCGGCGGTAAGCAGGCCTCTTGAAGGGCCGAGAAGGGTCGAAAGCGGCGGCGCGAAGCACCAAGGACGATCAGCACCGCTTTATGGGACCGGCCGGGCCCGATCAGGTACGATCCCCGCAATGTGCAACCTTTACAGCTCGGCCCGCTCCCAGGACGAGATCCGGCGCGCCTTCGCGGTCGATCGCGACGAGGCCGGAAACCTGCCGCCGCTCCCCGGCATCTTCCCCGACCAGATGGCGCCCGTCATCCACTCCGCCGACGGCGAGCGGGTGCTAACGATGATGCGCTGGGGCTTCCCGCCGCCGCCGAAGGTCGGCACACAGCCTGTCACCAACGTGCGTAACGTCGCTTCGCCCTACTGGCGACCGTGGCTCAAGCCTGCGCACCGCTGCCTGGTGCCGGTGACCTCGTTCAGCGAGTACGCCGACACCAAGCCCCGCAAGACGCCGGTGTGGTTCGCCCTCGACGGGAGCCGGCCGCTCTTCGCCTTCGCGGGGATCTGGCGACCCTGGACGGGCGTGCGCGGCCCGAAGCGGGACGAGCCGGTGCCGGAGGAGCACCGCCTGTTCTCGTTCCTGACGACAGAGGCGAACGGGGTAGTGGGACCGGTGCATCCGAAGGCGATGCCGGTGCTGCTCACCACCGCGGAGGAGTGGCGCACGTGGCTTGAGGCGCCGGTCGAGGAGGCCCTGCAGCTGCAGCGCCCGCTCCCGGACGAGTTGATGGCTGAGGTCGCCCGGGGCTCGCGTCAGGACGGGCGCTAAGGATCAGGTGCGGCGTCCGCGGTGATGTACGCCTACGCACGCCAACGCGATGAAGCGGGGAGACCAGCCGGGGAGGGCGCCGACTGCGTGCAACAAAGCGTCCAACACGGGCCTCAGAGACCGCAGTATTTTCGCAATCTTACCAGTCATTTAGATCTGTCCGACCAAGTTCGCGAATCCCACCCCTTCCGCCAGAACGACGCCGTAACACGTTGTCATCAAAATGAAATCCGCAGGCGAGGGGATAGCGCCCCCTTCGGAGCCCCCATCTCGGGACGGCGCTCGGCCCAACCTGACGGGCAGGCGTGATGCCGGGCCCCTCAGACGCCGCCCGTGACGGAAGCGGCCACTGATGGGCGAGCACGCAGGCCGCACCTACCCGACCGGCACCGTCATCGCGAAATGCAGGCCGTCCGCGTCGATGATCCGCTCGAAGCGCCCGCCCAGGCTGCGCTCAATGGTCTGCCGCAGCAGGCGCGAGCCGAAGCCGGTGCCGTCCGCCTTCGGTGCGGCCGAGCTCGCGGGGCTCTCGTCCCAGGTCAGTTGCAGGCGCCCGTCCGCCACGTCGCCCCGCAGGCGCAGCGCCCCCCCGCCAGACAGGGCGCCGTACTTGGCCGAGTTGGTCGCCAGCTCGTGGAAGATCATGGCGTAGTCGTTGACCCTGTCGGGGGCAGCGACCGCCTCATCGGAGATGGCGAGCGCGATGTCGGCGCCGTCGCGGTAGGGTGCCAGGATCCGCTCGGCGAGGTCGCCGAGCCGCACGTCGCCCTGGTCGAGCCGGTGCGAGCGGGTGGCGAGCACGGTGGCCTCGTGCAGGACGCCGAACCGCCGCGACAGGTCCTCGGCGAAGGTCGGCGCCGAGGTCGCGTCCCGGGCGACGATGGCGGTGAGCGCCCTCGCCACGGTGAACATGTTCGAGACGCGATGCGCCAGCTCGGCGGTCAGCAGCCGCTCGGCCTCCTCCGCGCGTCGGCGCTCGGTGACGTCGAGGAAGATGGCGTGGAGCCAGTCGCCGACGCGCCCGGCATTCCCGCCGATGCCGCGCGCCGAGATCCAGCGCGCCTGCGCGCCCTCGCCGATGCGGAAGTCGAAGCTGTAGGGCAGCGGGTCGATCGCGCTCGCCATCCAGTCGTGCATCATGCCGTCGCGGTCCTCGGCGTTCACCCGCGCGAACAGCGCGTCGATCGGGACGACCGCCTCGGTCGTGCCCCAGAACGCGCGGCAGAGCCCGTCGAGGCGGGCGAGGCGCCGCTCCGGCGACCAGGCCCAGAGGCCGACGCCGCCGCGATGGATCGTGTCGCTGAATTGCGCGAGCGTCCACTCCTCTCCGGTCATCGTCTCGCCGGTCGCCGCCTCGCCTGCGCTCATGCTCGTCCCCGGTTCCGTGCCTGCGAGATGCCCGATGCGGGCCGTCGGCCGCCGCGCGGACCGGCTTTCGGCTCACGCGACCCATCCCGAAGCTATCTGGCCTCTCACAGTCGGCCGGCAACGGAGGAGGGGCCCGCCCGTCCCGGCCGCGATCGCCGCAGACTCGCCGGACCGGGCCGGCCCGTCGGTCCGCGAGCCAGCACCGGGAACCGGACGCGCACGAAGCCGTTCCCGCCATGATGACAGCAAACTGTCAGATTGACAGACCACTCCGCAAAGGCAGCCTCCCATGGGATCCGCCAGCCTGCCGGGCGACCCCGACCGCTCGCGGCGCGCCGTTTCCGGGCTCGTCATCGAGGTGTTCCGCCTCAAAGGCGACCTGATCGAGGCGGGCGACGCCCTCGTCCACGACCTCGGGCTGACCAGCGCCCGCTGGCAGGTGCTGGGCGCCGTCGCCCTCGCCCCGGCCCCGCTGCCGGTTGCCCACATCGCCCGCAACATGGGCCTCGCCCGCCAGTCGGTGCAGCGCGTCGTCGACGACATGCGCGCCGACGGGCTCGTGCGGCTCGAGCCCAATCCCCATCACCGACGCGCCCCGCTGGTGGCGATGACCTCGCGCGGCGAGGCCGCCTACAAGCAGGCGATGGCGCGCAAGGACCTCTGGGTGGACGGGTTGACCGCGGGGCTGCCGCCCGAGGCCATCGAGGCCGCCGGCACGCTCCTGCGCGCCCTCCAGCAGCGGATCGGCGCCTCCCACGACCGCATCGCCGCCATCGCGACCTCCACACGACGGGAGATCCAGGAATGACCCGCACCGACGCGCCCCCGGACACCGACGCCGACGTCATCGTGGTCGGGGCCGGCCCGGTCGGCCTGACGACGGCCTGCGCCCTGCGCCATCACGGCGTGTCGTGCCTGCTCCTCGAGCAGCGCACCGGGACCAAGGCGTATTCGCGGGCCAACAACCTGTGGGCGCGGCCGCAGGAGCTGCTCGCCGGCATCGGCCTGCGCGACGCCCTCGCCGAGAACGCCTACCCGGTCCACACCATCAACTTCTTCGTCGACGGCACGCCCACGGCCCCGATCCCGATCGCCGACGTCGCCGGCCCGTACCCGGAGGTCCTCTATAGCGGGCAGGACGTGATCGAGCGGACCCTGACCTCGGCCTACGAGGCCCGCGGCGGCCGGCTCGACCGGGGCTGCACGGTGACCGGCCTCGTCGCGGACGCGGCGGGCGTCACCGTGACGGTCCGGCGGGGCGGGGAGGGGCCGGAGGAGCGGCGGCGCGCCCGCTACCTCGTGGCCGCGGACGGCGCCCGCAGCACGATCCGCCCGCTCGTCGGCCTCGATTTCACGCCCGAGCGGTTCGCGCAGTGCATGAACCGGCAGGTGGATGCCCGGCTGTCCTGGCGCCGCTCGATGGAGCCGGACCAGCTCTGGTTCTTCTACTACGAGCGGGGCTTTGCCGGCATCATGCCGGTCTGGGGCGGGTACCACCGGCTGTTCTTCCTCGCCCACGACACCGGCGTGCCGGACCGCGACCCGACGCTCGCCGAGATCCAGGCGCTCGCCCGCGAGGTGACCGGCGACGACACCCTCGCGCTGTCGGACCCGCAATGGCTCACCCACAGCCGGTTCGAATACGGCGTCTCGCCGGGCTACGCCCGCGGCCGGGTGTTCCTGGCGGGCGATGCCGGGCACCTGTCGCTGCCGATTGGCGGGCAGGGCATGAATGCCGGCCTGCACGATGCGGTCGAGATCGCGTGGCGGCTCGCCATGACGCTGCGGGGCGAGGCGGCGCCGGTCGTCCTCGACTCCTACGACGGCGAGCGGGGCGGCGAGCACGCCCGGCTGAGCGCCCAGCAGGCGCGGGGCTTCCGCTGGACCGTCTATCGCGGGCCGGTCACCGACACGGTGCTCGGGCTCGCCGCCAGGGCGCTGCCGAATCTCGGCTCGCTGCTGCAGGGCACGGACGACATGCAGCAGATGAAGGTCGCGTATCCGGAGAGCCGCCTGAACGAGGACCACCTGTCGGGGCTGACGAGCCTGCTGCGATCGGAACCGAGGCCGGGCGAGCGGGCGCCGGACGCGGAGGCGACGGCGGACGGGGAGACCACGACCCTGTTCCGGTTCCTCACCAATCCGGACGGGCGCACGACGGGCTGGGCCCTGCTCGGCTTCGACGGGCGCACGGCCTCCGCCCGGGACGCCCTGCGCGAAGCCGTCGCGGCCGTCGCGCCCTGGCCGTGGGTGAGGCCGCGGCTGGTTCTCGCCGGCCCGATGGTCGCGGGCGTGGACGTCCCGGTCCTCTCCGACCTCGACGGCAAGGCGCACGGGGCCTACGGCCTGGAGGGCCGGCCGGCCTTGGTGCTGGTGCGCCCGGACGGGCACATGCCTTCCGGGGCGAGGCCGGCCGGACCGACCATCTCGTGGCCTATTGCCGGCGGGTGTTCGGGGCGGGGGTTGGGGACGACGCCGCGCCGGCCGCTGCGCGGGAGGAACCGGTGCTCGTTGCGTGAGGTGATGGCAGCAACCGATCGGGCTGCGACGCGGGACGGACGTGCGGTGTGTTCGCCCGGCTGACGTTGTCCACCTTGCGATCCGATCCCGGGAGCCTGTTCGAGCAGCGGATCGTCGTGCAACCCTCCGCGTCATCCCGGGGCCGCGTAGCGGAACCCGGGATCCATAACCGCCGACGCTGCAGGATGAAGCGGAACGCTTTCCGACTCGTCCTCTGACCTCGGCGGTTATGGATCCCGGGTTCCCGGCTGTGCCGGGCCCCGGGATGACGTAGAGGGTTTCACGTCGGTTCACCCGCGCAAGGCTTTCGGCGTCCCAAGGCACATCTTCGGGCGCAACGCCCGTCCGCGGAGCCCGCCCCTCGCGCATGGCCCGCCGGGCGTCATCGTCCTATGACGGGCTGGGACGAGTTCCGGCGCGGCCGGGGAGGGGACACGCATGAGATTCGCGGTGCTGGCGCTCCTGATGCTTGGTCTCGGCCCGGCCCTTGCCGGGAAGAACACCCCCGGCCGCGACCCGGTCTTGCCGACCCTCGACTACGCCAACACCCGCTTCTCGGCGCTCGACCAGATCACGACCGCGAATGTCGGACAATTGAAGGCCGCCTGGACCTACTCGACCGGGGTCTTGCGCGGGCACGAGGGCGCGCCGCTCGTCACCGGCCACGTCATGATCGTGCACACGCCGTTCCCCAACACCGTCACCGCCCTCGACCTAGACAAGGACGGCCGGATCCTGTGGCGCTACGCGCCGCGGCAGGAGGCCGGGGTGGTGGCGGTGATGTGCTGCGACACGGTCCATCGCGGCCCCGCCTACCAGGACGGCCGGGTCTTCCTGCAGCTCGCCGACACCACCGTCGTGGCACTCGACGTCGAGACCGGCCGGGTGCTGTGGTCGGTGCGGAACGGCGATCCGGCCAGGGGCGAGACCAACACTGCGGCGGTGATGCCGGTGGGGGACAAGCTGATCGTCGGACTGTCGGGCGGCGAGTACGGGGCGCGCTGCCACCTCACCGCCTACGACCAGGCGACGGGGCGGCGCCTGTGGCGCGCCTACGCCACCGGGCCGGACGACGAGATGCTGGTCGATCCCGGGAAGACGACTGAACTCGGCAGGCCGGTCGGCGAGAATTCCTCGCTGAAGAGCTGGGAAGGCGAGCAGTGGAAGACCGGCGGGGCCTGCGCCTGGGGCTGGTTCTCCTACGACCCGGACCTGAACCTGATCTATTACGGCACCGGCAATCCCTCGACCTGGAACCCGGCGCAGCGCCCGGGCGACAACCGCTGGGCGATGGCGATCATCGCCCGCGACGCCGGGACCGGCGTGGCACGCTGGGTCTACCAGATGACGCCCCACGACCAGTGGGACTATGACGGCGTCAACGAGATGATCCTGACCGAGCAGGAGATCGGCGGGCGCCGGCGCCGGCTCCTGACCCATTTCGACCGCAACGGCTTCGGCTACACCCTCGACCGGGAGACCGGCGAGGTGCTGGTGGCGGAAAAGTTCGATCCGAGCGTGAACTGGGCGAAGCGGATCGACCTCGACCGCGCCTCCCCGACCTATGGCCGCCCGGTGGTGGACGCGCGCTACGCCCCGGGCGCGGCCGGGGAGGACGAGACCGTGACCGGCATCTGCCCCGGGGCGCTCGGCGCCAAGAACCAGCAACCGGCCGCCTACTCGCCGCGCACCGGCCTGTTCTACGTGCCGACGAACCACATGTGCATGGATTACGAGGCGTTCCACGTCACGTATACGCCGGGCCAGCCCTATGTCGGGGCGACGCTGACGCTGCATCCGCCGCCGGGCGCTGAGCGCACCGGCGCCTTCATCGCCTGGGACAACCTGTCCGGACGGATCAAGTGGTCGATCCCCGAGCCGTTCTCGGTCTGGTCCGGGGCGCTCGCCACCGCTGGCGGGGTGGTGTTCTACGGCACCCTCGAAGGGTACCTGAAGGCGGTCGATGCCGAGACCGGCCGCGAGCTCTACCGCTTCAAGACGCCGTCGGGGATCGTCGGCAACGTCACCACCTACCTGCACAGGGGCCGGCAATACGTGGCGGTCCTGTCCGGCATCGGCGGCTGGGCCGGGATCGGGCTCGCGGCGGGCCTCACCGACCCGGCCGAGGGATCGGGCGCCGTCGGCGGCTACGCGGCCCTGTCGCACTACACCGCCGCGGGCGGGCAGCTCACGGTCTTCGCCCTGCCGGAGCGCTGATGCATTGTCCGGACAATGCATCACAAGCCCCCGCAGCACGTGAGCGAAGCCAAAATCCGCATTGCGAAAGCGAGCGCGCAGGGATCGTCCGAAGCAATCAGTCGGATGTCAAATGACGTGCGGGGTTGACCCGGGCGGATCGACCCGCAACCTGCCCGGATCACCGTCACGGAGGATCCTCGATGCGGGTGCCGATCGCGCTCATGTGGCTGCTCGCGGCGCCGGCTGCCCTGGCGCAGACGCCGCCGGCGGACGATGCCGGGATGGCCGCCTGCCTGCCCGGCCTCGTCGCCCGGGCGCGGGAGCAGGGGGTGAATCCGGCGCTCGCCGAGGCCCAGCTCTCGGGCCTCACCGCCGATCCGGACGTGCTGGCGGCGACGGGCAAGCAGGCCGAGTTCGATAAGCCGGTCTGGGCCTATCTCGATTCCGCGGTGAGCGAGGAGGCGGTGGCCGACGGCCGGGCGAAGCTCGCGGCGGAGGCCAGCCTGCCGGCGATCGAAGCCGCCTTCGGCGTCGACCGGCACGTGCTGGTGGCGATCTGGGGCATCGAATCGGGCTACGGTTCCGTGCTGAACGATCCCCGCATGGTGCGGCCGGTCCTGCGTTCCCTCGCCACCCTGGCCTGCGCCGGTGGTCCGCGGGTCGCGACCTGGACCGAGGAGCTGGTCGCGGCCCTGCGCATCCTCGATCTTCACCGCACCACGCCGGAGCGCCTGACCGGCTCCTGGGCCGGCGCGATGGGCCACACCCAGTTCATGCCGACGACCGTCCTGCGCCACGCCCTCGATTTCGACGGTGACGGGCGGGCCGACATCTGGACGTCGGCGCCGGACGCGCTCGCCTCGACGGCGCAGTACCTGCGCACCCTGGACTGGCGCCCGGGCGAGGGCTGGGGCGGCGAGGTGGTGCTGCCGGCGGGCTTCGACTACCGCCTCGCCGACGAGACGACGATGCGGACGGTCGCCGAGTGGCGCGCCCTCGGCGTCGCACCCGCCGGCCGGGCCATCGGGGCGGACACCGACACGGCGAGGCTGGTGCTGCCGGCCGGCGCCCGCGGGCCGGCCTTCCTGCTGCGACCGAACTTCCAGGCCCTGCTCGGCTACAACGCCGCCTTCTCCTACGCCCTGGCGGTGGCGCACCTCTCCGACCGGCTGCGCGGCGAGCCAGGCTTCGTGCAGGCCTGGCCCCGGGGCGACCGGCCGCTCGGCGCCGATGAGCGGCGGGAGATCCAGACGGCGCTCGAGGCGAAGGGGCACCCGGTCGGCGGGGTCGACGGACGGATCGGCCCGCGCAGCCGCGCGGCGATCCGGGCCTGGCAGGCGGCGGCCGGATTGGTGCCGGACGGCTACGCCGATGCCGCGCTGCTCGACCGCCTGCGGGCCGGAAACTGATTCCCCGCCAACGCACGATTCGGGGCTTCGGTACCACCGCGATCGACGCGAAGCGCCTGACTCCTGTGGAGAAAAGGTTGTCGACTCCTGAATCGGAAGGCCGCGGGCTTAACGCTTGACTCTCCGTCGGCCGACTCCGCCAAACTACGCCTGCAAGCTCGGATGAGGCTCGAAAGCGTAGATGTCGAAGGCGGCCGACAATCGAATCACCGGGCGGAAGCAAGCCTCGCCCGCGCCGTTCGACGCCGTGATCGCGGCCCATGCCGAGGCGCTGACGCGCCAGCTCGCCCGGGCGGACGGGCGGTTCAGCCCGCCTTCGGTGCCGCGCGCGCTGCGGCGCTTCCCGACCGGGGAGGCGGCGCGGCTGATCGGCATCACCGACGCCTACCTGCGCCAGCTGATCCTCTCCGACGAGGCGCTGGAGCCCGAGAAGGGGCCGGCGGGCCGGCGGCTGTTCACCTTGAGCCAGATCAACGACCTGCGCCGGCGCCTGGCCCGGACGCGGCCGGGCTACCTGCACCACCGCCGGGCGGGCGAGCACCTGCAGGTCATCGCCGTCACCAACGTCAAGGGCCGTTCGGGCAAGACCACGGCGGCGGCGCATCTGGCGCAGTACCTGGCGTTGCAGGGTTTTCGCGTGCTCGCGGTCGATCTCGACCCGCAGGCGGCTTTGTCCGGGCTGTTCGGCTGCCGGCCGGAGCTCGACGCGGGAATGGGCCGGACGCTCTACGGCGCGGTGCGGCGCGACGGGGCCGAGCGACCCCTCAGCGAGATCCTGCGCCCGACCCACTTCCCGGGCATCGACCTCGTGCCCGGCCACCTCGAACTGATGGCCTGCGAGCACGGCGCGGGCCCCGAGGGCATTGTGGGCCGCGTCGCCGGGGCGCTGGCGAGCGTTGGCGACGATTACGACGTCGTGGTGGTCGATTGCTCGGCCCAGCTCGGCGTCCTGACCCTCGGGGCGCTCTCGGCCGCCACCGGCATCCTGGTGACGGTGCAGCCGCAGAGGCTCGATCTCGCCGGCCTGTCCGGCTCGCTGCGGATGACCGCCGACCTCCTCGGCGCGGTGCTGCGCGACGCCGGCGGCGCGCCGCGGCACGATTTCCTGCGCTACCTCGTCACCTGCCACGAGCCGGCCGACGGCCCGCAGACCCAGGTCGTCGGGCTCCTGCGGGCCTTGTTCGGCGAGCAGGTGATGACCCACGCGGTGCCGCTCTCCCCGGCGATCGCCGAGGCGGGAGCTGCCGGCCGCACGCTCTACGAGGCGGGCCGCGAGGGCCTGTCGCGGCAGGCCTACGACCGGGCGGTCGAGGCCCTGGATGCGGTGAATGCCGAGATCGCCGGCGAGATCGCGCAGGCCTGGGGCAGGGCCGCGTGACTCTGCCGCTTCCCTTCATCCCGGGATTCCGCCCCGGATGAACGCTGCGTTGCGCGGCGCCGATTAACCCCGCCTCGCGGCGGTTCCACTCACCTGAACTGATGAAAGGATCGATCCGGCAAAAGAAAAAGGCCCCCGAAGCGACGCCCCGGAAGCCCTTCTCTTAGTGCCTGGCAGCCTGAGAGAATCAAATCCGGCACATTCTGTCAAGCGTGGCGCCGATTCGGCGAACCCTTTTCTGTTGTCTGACGACAGGCACAGCCATGTCCCAGATCAGACCGACGACGCCCTTCGGGCGCCGACCGCTGTCGCTCGCCATGATGGCGGCGCAGGCGGCGGCGAAGGCCTGCCCGGAGGAGGCCGCGAGCCACAAATGGCGCACCTTCCGCCACCTGACCGAGGCCAAGCAGCGCCTCGGCCTCGGGGACCGGGCGCTCGCCGTGCTCTCGGCGCTGCTCAGCTTCCATCCCGAGACGGCGCTCACGCCGGGTCCCGACCTCGTGGTCTTCCCGTCGAACCGCGAATTGTCGGTGCGGGCGCATGGACCGTCGCCGACGACGCTGCGGCGGGCGCTGAGCCAGCTCGTCGAGGCCGGCTTGGTGATCCGGCGCGACAGCCCGAACGGCAAGCGCTACGCCCGGCGCGGCGAGGGCGGACACATCGAGCAGGCTTTCGGCTTCGACCTCTCGCCCCTGGTGGCGCGGGCCGCCGAGTTCGAGGCGCTGGCCGCCGAGGTGCGGGACGCCGCGAGGGCGCGGGCGCTCCTGCGCGAGGAGATCTCGCTCCTGCGCCGCGATATCAGCAAGATCATCGCCTTCGCCCGCGAGACCGGCTTGAGCGGCGGCTGGGACGGGATCGAGGCGCAGCTGCAGGGCGCGGGCGCGATGCCGCCGCGCTCGGCTGGCAACGCGGTGCTCGGCGAGACCGCCGAGGGGCTGCGGATCTTGCGGGCCGCAGTGGATAAGTGCCTGGCGGACTCGCTCGAATTCCCGAAAACGGGCGCCATTGAGTCCCAGGCCGGCTGCCACCATCAGAGTTCAAAACCTGAGTCTCTTCAGAATTTTGAACCGGGTTTGCGGGGAGACGGGATCGCGGTCGTCTGGGCCGGAACGGCGAGCGTGGTGCCGGCGAACCGGGCCGTGCCGCTGCGGATGGTGCTCGAGGCCTGCCCCGACATCGGCTTTTACGCCCGCCACGGGATCGACACCTGGCGCGACTTCCTCGGAGCGGCCGCGGTGGCACGGGCGAGCCTCGGGATCGGGCTGCCGGCCTGGAACGCCGCGGTCGAGGTAATGGGCGAGGAGCAGGCCGCGGTGGTGGTCGCGGGAATGCTCCAGCGCGGAACGGCCATCGCCGCGCCGGGCGCCTATCTGCGCGATCTCGCCGGGAAGGCGCGGGCCGGGCGGTTCTCGGCCTGGCCGATGGTGATGGCGTTGTGGCGGGTGCGGCAAGGGGCGAAGGGACAGGAATCGAACCCGTTGCCCGTTCCGGCGCAGCTCTCCGGTTCAGTGCTGGATCCGCGCTTCAGGCCTGCAATCAGTCTTCCATGACGGTGCCGACAGGGAATGGGTCTCGAAGCGAGGCGATCCGACGAGCAGGCCGTGGGTGGTCCGGGCTCGCGGCGACATCCCATTCCGCGAAGGGCGAGTCGCCATGACCAACCATCATCGAGCCCGAGCTTTGATGGATTCGGACGCCTGCTGGATCCTGGTCGGCGACGCACGGATAAGATCGCTGGCGCGAAACCCGCACAGCTGGATAACGCTGCACCTGCCAGTTCGGTCGGGATTGGCTATCCGGCGAGCACCAGCGTATCGGCCCGCGCGACGTACGCCGTCAGGATCACGAAGACGAGGACCGCCAGCGCGTTCCAGGCCAGGTAGCAGCTGCGGTCGATCAGGGTGCGGGTCTTGACGGCGGCGGGCATGGACAGGGCTCCTCGGTGGAGGGGCGAGCGGCGCCCGCGTGGTGGCTCGGAGGGGACGCGTCGGTCTTCGAGAGCCGCATTCAAGCGGGAGGACATCGATGGGTCAAGGAACGCACCTCCCAAAGTGTCCCGCGCCGATGGAAGATATTTTATTTATATCTCAATTGAGGAGAATATTTTTGATTGCCCGCCGAGCTCCAGCCTCAACCAATGATTTGGTTCTCCGGCGCACGGCTCGGTCAGAGCCTGTTTGGTTTTCTCAGCAGTCTTTCCACCCTCCTGGTCATTCCGGGGCCGGGCAGCGGAGCCCGGAATCCAGACGCGCAGGTCGCACAGAACGAGGCGGACAGGTATCCGCTTTATTCTATACCATCCGAGGTTCTGCATTCCGGGCTCCGCTGCGCGGCCCCGGAATGACGTAGAGCGTGAGAGGTCTATCGATGCCTATCGAACAGGCTCTCGGTGGCCTTCACCTCCTCCCGAATCCGCCGCCGCCCGCCGAAGCGCGACGGAACACGGGCGGAGTGGCGCCGTTGCCGCTGACGCAGCGACGCCCATCAGCGTCCCGAGACGAGCAAGGTCCATCCGCGATGCAGGCGCCGCTCCGCTTCGATCCCTCCTTCGAGAGCGTACCGCCCGACGAAGAGGAGGTGCAGGCGGAAATGATCCGGGTCTTCGAGACGATCCAGGCGACAACGCTGAAGGATTACGGCCACGCGGTGCGGGGCGTCCACGCCAAGAGCCACGGCCTCCTCACCGGCAGGCTCACGGTGCTGCCGGATCTGCCGGCAGCGCTGGCACAGGGCCTGTTCGCCGCGCCCGGCACCTACGACGCGGTGTTGCGGCTCTCGACCAATCCGGGCGACATCCTGGACGACAGCGTCTCGACCCCGCGCGGCCTCGCCGTGAAGGTGATCGGCGTGCCCGGCGAACGGCTGCCGGGCGCCGAGGGCGACAGCCAGGATTTCGTGATGGCGAACGCCCCGGCCTTCACGGCGCCGGACGCGAAGGCCTTCCTCAAGAGCCTGAAGCTGCTCGCCGCCACCACCGACACGCCGCAGGTGTTCAAGAAGGTGCTGTCCGCCGCGCTGCGCGGCGTCGAGAGCGCGATCGAGGCGGTTGGCGTCAAGAGCGGGACGATCATCAGCCTCGGCGGCCATCCGGAGACGCACATCCTCGGCGAGACCTTCTACAGCCAGGCGGCCCTGCGTTGGGGCGACTACGTCGCCAAGGTCGCGGTGGCCCCGGTCTCCCCGGCGCTGACCGCGCTGACGGGCGCGGCGCTCGATGTGAACGGTCAGCCGAACGGCCTGCGTGAGGCGGTGTCGGAGTTCTTCGCCGCCCACGAGGGCGTGTGGGAGCTGCGCGCCCAGCTCCTCACCGATCGTGACGCGATGCCGGTCGAGGACGCCTCGATCCCCTGGCCGGAGGAGAGGAGCCCCTATTTTCCGGTCGCCCGGATCACGGTCGCGCCGCAGGAGAGCTGGAGCGAGGACAAGGTGCGGCGCCTCGACGACGGCCTCGCCTTCAGCCCCTGGCACGGGATCGCCGCGCACCGGCCCCTCGGTTCGGTGATGCGGGTGCGCCGCGCCGTGTATCGAAGCTCGGCCGGCTTCCGGGCCCGGCACAACGGCTGCCCGATTCACGAGCCCACCCGCGCCTGAAGGAACTTTCGTGATGGTGTTTCCGTCCCTGACCGCCGCCTACGGGGCCGTGCTGGCGCTCCTCTTCGCCGGGCTCTCCGGCTGGGTGATGGCCCGCCGCCTCTCCGCCAACGTGCTGCACGGCGACGGCGGCGACGCCGTGCTGCTGCATCGCGCCCGCAGCCAGGCGAACTTCGCCGAGTACGTGCCGTTCATCCTCCTCCTCGTCGGCCTGCTCGAGGCGCACGGGGCGAGCCGGGTCCTGGTGCAAGGCCTGCTCCTGGTGCTGCTGGTCGGCCGGGTGCTGCACCCGTTCGGCATGACGGCGCCGGCGAACTCGCCCCGGCAATATGCCTGCCGCGGCGGCGGCATCCTGGCGACCTTCGCGGTCCTGATCGTCACTGCGCTCGCGCTGCTGCTGCGGCTCGCCTGAGCGTCACCGCGCCCGGGCCGCGGCGGTCGCGGCGAGGAGCAGCGCGCCCGCGCCGAGAGCAAGGCCCAGGCCGAGGCGACGGGCGAAGGGCACGCCGTGCCGGGCGCGCCAGCCGCCGCTCGTGGAGCGGCGGTCGTCGAGGGGCGCCCGCAGCGCGCCATGGGTCACCGGCGCCGGCTGCGCCCGGTCGAGGGCGCGGTGGATCGCGAGGCCCATCAGGTGCTCGGTCGGGCCCGGCGCGAGGGCGTAGGCCGCTTGCGCCGCCCGGGCCGGCCAGCCGACCGCGACCTCGTCGTGGGGGTGGCGCGCGACCTGCACGAAGGCCTCGGCCACGTCCTCCGGTGCGTAGACCAGGGGCCCGGTGTCGATGCGCTTGCCCGACACGTTGGCGCCGTGGTCGAGCCCGGGCGTGTCGATCATGGCCGGGAAGACCGAGCAGACATGGATGTGTCGGTGCCGGCGCAGCTCCTGGCGCAGGGACGCGGTGAAGCCGCGCAGGCCGAACTTGCTCGCGGTGTAGGCCGCCGCGAACGGCGCCGGCGCCCAGCCGCCGAGCGAGATGTTGGTGATCAGCGTGCCATGTCCCTGGCGCAGAAACACCGGCAGGGCCGCGTAGGCGCCGTGCATGCCCCCGAGGAGGTTCACCGCGATGGTCAGGCGGTGGAGGTCGAAGGGCGCGTCCTGGTAGGGGCCGAACACGCCAGTGCCGGCATTGTTGATCCAGACGTCGATGCCGCCGAAGGCCTGCTCGGCCTCGTCGGCCAGCGCCTGCACGGCCTTCGGATCGGTCACGTCCGTCGGCACGGCGATCGCCTCCGTGCCGAGGCGCCGGCAGGCCTCCGCCACCTCCTCCAAGGCATCGTGGCGCCGCGCCGCCAGCACCAGCCGGGCGCCGCGCCGGGCGAAGGCCAGGGCGGCGGCACGGCCGATGCCGCTCGAGGCGCCGGTGAGCACCACGACGGCGTTGGACGGGTCGGTCATGCGGGCCTCCGTGCTCGGGGGCAGTATCGCCCTCGGGCGCAACCGGGAGACCCTCACGATGTTCCCGCTCTCTCTACCCCCGCCGGATCGGCGCGCCGCTGCCGGCCTCGGCCGTGACGGCGCCGTCCTCGACGATCACCCGGCCGCGGCACAGGACCGTCTCGGGCCAGCCGGTCACCTCACGGCCGGCATAGGGCGTGAAGCCGGTGCGGTCCTCGACCATCGCGTCCGAGAGCGTCACGCGCCTGGACGAGTCCCAGACGCAGAGGTCGGCATCCATCCCCACCGCCACCGAGCCCTTGTGCGAGAGGCCGTAGATCCGGGCCGGCGCCGTCGCGGTGATCTCGACGAATTTCTTCAGGCCCAGGCGCCCGCCCGACACCATCGCGTCGAAGAGGAGCGGCAGGCGCATCTGCAGGCCCGGCATGCCGTTGGCGATCTCCTTGAAGGTCGCGTTCGCGCCCGCCTTGAGCTTGCCGGTCTCGTCGTAGCGGTAGGGCGCGTGGTCCGACGACACGGTCTGGAGGTCGCCGAGATCGAGGGCGCGCCACAGGGCCTCCTGGTCGCGGGTCTCGCGGAGCGGCGGCGAGCACATCCATTTCGCCCCCTCCAGGCCCGGCCGGTCGAGGTCGGATTCGGTGAGGAAGAGGTATTGCGGGCAGGTCTCGGCATAGACCTTGGCGCCCTCGCCGCGGGCCCGGCGCAGGATCGCGGCGCCTTCCTCGGTCGAGACGTGGAAGATCATCACCGGTTGGTCGAGATACTGCGAGAACCGCACCACCCGCTCGAACGCTTCCGATTCCGACAGGCGCGGATGGCTCGCGGCATGATATTTCGGCGCCGTCTTGCCCTCCTTGAGGAGCTGCCGGCTGGCGAAGGCGATGAGGCCGTGATTCTCGGCGTGGACGCAGACGAGCGCGCCGACCTGCTTCGCTGCCGCCATCAGGTCGAGCAACGCCTCGTCGGCCAGCCGCAGGCGGTCATAGGTCATGAACGCCTTGAGCGAGGTATGCCCGGCGCGGGCCAGCGCCGGGATGTCCTGGTTCAGGGCCTTCTCGGTCGCGTCCGCGATGATGAGGTGGAAGGCGTAGTCGATCACCGCGCCGGCCCGGGCGAGAGCCGTGTAATCCTCGACCACACCCGCCAGATCCATGCCGACATGCTGGGCCGCGAAGGCGATGACGCTGGTCGTGCCGCCGAGCGCCGCCGAGCGGGTGGCGCTCTCCCAGGTATCGGCGTTCATCAGCCCGGAGGCCGAGAGCTGCTCGATATGGGCGTGGCTGTCGACCCCGCCCGGCAGCACCAGCTTCCCCGTGGCGTCGATCTCGCGCCGGCCGGGGGCGAGGTCGAGGCCGATCGCCGCGATCTTCCCGTCGCGCAGGCCGAGATCGGCGGAGAAGACGTCGGTCGCGGTCGCGACGGTGCCGCCGCGGATCACGGTGTCGAAGGCGGGCTCACTCATACTGACGCTCCTCGTCCGAAACTTGCTAGCTTGAAGGTCTGACACATCAGGAGACCACCATGACGACCAGCCGGCGCATCCTCGTCATCAACCCGAACTCGAACGAGGCCGTGACAAGCGGCCTCGACGCGGCGCTGGCGCCGCTCGCGCGGCCCGGCATCGCCATCGAATGCCGCACCCTCGCCGAGGGGCCGTTCGGCATCCAGTCGCAGGCCGATGTCGAGCAGGTGGCGCTGCCCCTGCGCGACCTCGTGCGGCGCGAGGCGGCGGATGCCTACGTCATCGCCTGCTACTCCGATCCCGGCCTCCACGTCTGCCGCGAGGCGACCGACCGGCCGGTGCTCGGCATCGCCGAGTGCGGCATCCTCAGCGCGCTCGCCCGGGCCGACCGGTTCGGCGTCATCGCGGTGGCGAGCCGCTCGATCCCGCGCCACCTGCGGGCGTTGCGCCAGATGGGCGTGAGCGAGCGGCTGGCGGGCGAGCGGGCGCTCGAGATGACCGTCGCCGAGACGGCGAGCGGCAAGGACACGCTGTCCCGGATGATCGCCGTCGGCCGCGACCTGCGCGACCGCGACGGGGCGGGGGTCATCGTCATGGGCTGCGCCGGCATGGCGGTCCACCGGCGCGGCCTCGAGCAGGAGCTCGGCATCCCGGTCATCGATCCGACCCAGGCCGCGGTGGCGATGGCGATCGGGATCGTGGCGGTCGCCTGAGCTCGGCTTGCCCGGGGTCACTTGGCCTGATTTCACTCGGGCAGCACCACGCCGGTCTGGGCGGTGATGCGGCCGTAATGCTCGATGCGGCGGTGGCGGGCGAAGTCGAAGATCGTCTCCTTGCCGAACCGGGTCTCGTCGAGGTCGCAGGGGTACACGATTACCCCGTCGGCCTCGCCGGGGAGTTCCGCCACGATCTTCCCGTTCGGATCGACGATCAGGGTGCCGCCGGTGAGGTGGTGCCCATCTTCCGATCCGGCCTTGGCCACGGCCACGACCCAGGTGGCGTTCTGGTAGGCGCCGGCCTGGACCGAGAGACGGTGGTGGAACAGCCGCTCCTCGATCCCTTCCCCGTCGCGCTGTGCGTTGACCGAGGGCGTGTTGAAGCCGAGCATCACCATCTCGACCCCCTGCAGCCCCATCACCCGGTAGGTCTCCGGCCAGCGCCGGTCGTTGCAGATGCACATGCCGAGGATGCCGCCCAGCATCCGCCAGACCGGGAAGCCGAGATCGCCGGGCTCGAAGTAGCGCTTCTCCAGGTGCTGGTGGCTGCGCTCGGCATCGAACTCGTCGTGGCCGGGCAGGTGGACCTTGCGGTACTTGCCGACGAGGGTGCCGTCGCGGTCGACCAGGATCGAGGTGTTGAAGTGCCGGCCCTCCGGCGTCAGCTCGGCATAGCCGAAGGACATCGCCATGCCGTGCTCGCGCGCCCGGGCGAAGAGCGGGGCGGTGGCCGGCCCCGGCATCTCGCGCTCGAACCAATGGTCGGCCTCGGCCCGGTCCTCGTGGTACCAGCGCGGGAAGAAGGTGGTGAGCGCCAGCTCCGGATAGACGATCAGGTCGGCGTCCTGGCTTTTGGCCTCGTCCATCAGGGCGATCATCCGGGCGACGACGCTGTCGCGGTCTTCGGCCTTCTGGATCGGCCCGAGCTGGGCGGCGGCGGTGCGGATCACGCGCATCGAAAATTCCTCAAAGATCGAAACAGGTTGAAGAAGGCCCACCCTGCCCCTCTCCCCGCGGGCGGGGAGAGGGCTGTGTTCCCGTTCAGGGAACACAGCGAGGCGGCAGCCGAGGGTGAGGGGGTGATTCCGGGTGAGACTCTTCTGGCACTACCCCCTCACCCTCGCCCTGCGGGCTCGCCGCGCCCTCTGAACGAGGGCTCGGCCCTCTCCCCGCCCGCGGGGAGAGGAGGAAATGCGCACGAACATGGGGGAGGCCTCACGCCGCCGGCTCCGCCGCGAACCCGCGCGGCGCGCCCGGCCGGAAATGCGGGATCGCCGCCAGCAATTCCCGTGTGTAGGCGGTGCGCGGCGTCCGGAAGAGGTCGCGGCTGACGCCGTCCTCGACCACCCGCCCGCCCTGGAGCACGAGGGTCCGCTCGCACATCATCCGCACCACGTTGAGGTCGTGGCTCACGAACAGGAAGGCGAGGCCGTCCTCGCGGCGCAGGTCGTCGAGGAGGCGAAGGACGCCTGCCTGGACCGAGACGTCGAGGGCCGCCGTCGGCTCGTCGAGCACCAAGAGCCGCGGCTTGACGGCGATCGCCCGGGCGATGCCGATGCGGGCCTTCTGGCCGCCGGAGAGCTGGTGCGGGAACCGGTCGAGGAGGGCGGCCGGCAGTCCCGCCCGCTCGGCGCTCTCGATCACCCGCAGGCGCAACGCCTCGCCCCGCAAGGGGGTCAGGCGCTTCACCGGATGGGCGATGCAGTCGAAGGCCGAGAAGCGCGGGTTGAGGCTGTCGGTCGGGTCCTGGAACACGATCTGGATCGCGCGCCGGTGGGGCGAGCGGTGGAAGTCGCGGGCCGGAATCGTGCCGATCGATTCGCCGTCGAACAGGATCTGTCCCGCGCTCGCATCGAGCAGGCGGCAGATCATCCGCGACGTGGTGCTCTTGCCCGACCCCGATTCGCCGACGAGCCCGAGGCTCTCGCCCTCGCGCAAGGAGAAGGACACGTCCTCGACCGCCATGGCGCCGCCGAAGATCTTGCCCAGCCCCTGCACGTCGAGGAGCGGCGGGGTGCCGGGGGCGGGGGCCGGCCGCGGGACGGCGGGCGGACGGTGGCCCTCCGGCACGAGGTCGGCCAGCGTCGAGGTCGGGGTCGGTGAGGCGGCGACGAGGCGCTTGGTGTAGGGGTGGCGGGGGCCTGAGAACAGCGCGCCCGGCTCGCCCTCCTCGACGAGGCGGCCCTGCTCCATCACGGCGATGCGGCCGCAATACTGGGCGGCGAGGCCGAGATCGTGGGTGATCAGGATCATCGCCATGCCGCGCTCGGCGGTGAGCCGGGCGACGAGGTCCATCACGGTCTTCTGGGTCGTCACGTCGAGGCCGGTGGTCGGCTCGTCGGCGATGAGAAGGGCCGGGCGGCAGGCGAGCGCGAGCGCGATCATCACCCGCTGGCACATGCCGCCGGAGAGCTCGTGCGGGTAGGCGTCGAGGCGCCGAGCGGCGTCGCGGATGCGCACCGCCTCCAGGCTCTCCAGCGCCCGCTCCCGGGCTTGGCGCCCCGACGCGCCGCCCGCCATCAGCACGTCGGCGAGCTGGCGGCCGACGGTGCGGATCGGGTTCAGCGCCGCCCGCGGGTTCTGGAAGATCATGCCGATCGCCGAGCCGTGCGCCGCCCGCAGGTCGGTGGCCGAGAGCCGGGTGACGTCCTGGCCGCGGAAGCGGATCCGCCCGCCGGTGATCCGTCCGGCCCGGTCGAAGAGCCGCGCCGCCGCGAAGGCGGTGACGGACTTGCCGGAGCCGGATTCGCCGACGAGGCCGAGGCTCTCGCCGGGTGCGACGTCAAGCGAGACGCCGCGCAGGGCCTCGACCGGACCTCGGCGCGTCGCGAAGGTGACCTTCAGGTCCTCGATGGAGAGGAGGGAGGGCTGCATCAGGTCCGCATCCGGGGATCGAGAATGTCCCGCAGGCCGTCGCCGAGCAGGTTGAAGCAGAGCACCGCCAGCATCAGGGCGAGGCCCGGGAAGGCGACGAGCCACCACTTGCCGGTGGTGATGAAGCGCGCGCCTTCGGCCACCAGGATCCCCCATTCCGGCGTCGGCGGGCGCACGCCAAGGCCGATGAAGGACAGGCCGGCGGCGTTGAGGATCGCCCAGCCGAGGTTGAGCGAGATCTGCACCGCCATGGCGGGGAGGACGTTGGGCAGGAGGAAGCGCAACACCACCGCGAGGTGGCCCTCGCCGCCGGCCCGCGCCGCCTCGACGTAGCCGGCATCGCGCCGCACGTTCACCTCGGCCCGGGCGAAGCGGATGTAGAACGGCAGGTTGATGATGGCCGTCGCGATGACGATGTTCTCGACCCGGTTGCCGAGGGCCGCGACGAGCGCCATCGCCAGCACGAAGAGCGGGAAGGCCATCAGCACGTCGACGAGGCGCCCGACCACCCGGTCGAGCCGCCCACCCGCGTAACCGCTGACGCCCCCGATCACCGCGCCGAGCGCGAAGGACAGGCTCACCGCCGAGAGCGCGATGGCGAGGTCGAGCCGGGTCGCCGCGATGATGCGGCTGAGCACATCGCGGCCGAGCTGGTCGGTGCCGGCCCAGTGCGCGGCACTCGGCGGCTGGAGCGCCACCGAGACGTCGGAGGCGACCGGATCGTAGGGGGTGAGCCAGGGGCTGAGGATCGCGACGAGGCAGAGCAGCGTGCTGCCTGCGGCGGCGACCGCGGTCAGCGGATTCTCGCGCAGGACGTGAGCGGCGTGCCGCAAGGTACTGGGCGGTGGGGCGAAAGCGGGGGAGACGGCGTTCATCGGATCACTCGATCGAGACGCGCGGGTCGGCGAGGCCGTAGAGCACGTCGACCGTGAGATTCACGACGACGAACAGGCTCGCCATCAGGAGCACGAAGCCCTGGACCGGCGCGTAGTCGGAGGAGAGCAGCGCATCGAGGGCGTAGGAGGCGACCCCCGGCCAGGAAAACACTTTTTCCACTAGCACGTTGGCCCCGAGCATGGTGGAGAACACGATGCCCGCGATGGTGAGCACCGGCAGGATCGCGTTGCGCAGCGCGTAAGTGACGATCACCCGCCGGCGCGGCAGGCCGAGCGACCGGGCGGTGCGGATGAAGTCGCTGCCGAGCACGCTCAGCATTGCCGCGCGGGTGATGCGGGCGAGCGGCGCCAGCACGAACAACGCCATGGTGAGCGCCGGCAGGATCAGCTGGCCGGCCGCGGCGCGCAAGCCTTCCCAGTCGCCGACGAGCAGGAAGTCGATCAGCAGGAAGCCGGTGATGTCCGGCGGGCTCGCTGCGAAGACGTCGATGCGGCCGGTCGGATCGGGGGCGACGCCGAGCAGGTAGTAGAACACGTAGATCAGCAGCAGCCCCGACACGAAGGTCGGCACGCAGACCCCGAGCGCGCAGAGGAAGCGCACGGCATGGTCCACCACCGAGCCGGGACGCAGCGCCGCCGCGATGCCGAGCGGGATCGCCAGGAGGAGCGCGATGACGAGCGCGGTGACCGTGAGTTCGAGCGAGGCCGGCAGGCGCTGGCGGAGATCCGTCAGCACCGGCTGGCCGGTCGTCATCGAGCGGCCGAGCTGGCCGCGCGCCACGTCGCCGAGATAGCGCACCAGCTGCTCGGGCACCGGCTTGTCGAGACCCATCTGGCGGCGGATCTCCTCGATCTCCGCCTTGCCGGCATTGGGCCCGGAGGCGAAGAACACCGCCGGGTCGCCGGGCAGAACCCGCATCAGCAGGAAGGTGAAGACCAGGACGCCGAGCAAGGCCGGCAGCGAGGACAGGAAGCGCCGCCCGGTGCGCCGGGCGATGCCGCTGGCGGAGGCCATCTCGGCTCCTTCTCCGTTACTTCCGCGACAGGTCGCGGTAATCGACCTGGCGGTGGAACTGGTAGGTGTAGCCCTCGACGGATTGCGCCATCACCGCGTCCTGGTTCGGCTGCCAGATCGGGATCTGCGGCATCAGGGCGAGGTGGCGCTTGTTCAGGGCTCGGGCGTCGTCGTCGTACTTGGCCGGATCGCGCTCGAACCGGGCCTTGGCGGCGAGTTCGTTGATCTCGGGATCGTCGATCGAGCTGTAGTTCCAGCGCTGGTTGCCGGTGTAGAAGTTGCGGTAGAAATAGTCCGGCGAGGGCAGCCAGGCGACGATGCCTTCAGTGAAGAACGGCAGCTTCTTCTCGCTCACCTGCGTCGACATCTGGGCGTCGGGCAGCTTCTGGATCTCGACCTTGACGCCGATCTTCTCGAGCGATTCGCGGATCAGCGCGGCCATCGGCTCGGCGGTGGCGGCCTGGCCGACATTGAAGCTGAAGGTGGTCGAGAAGCCGTCCGGCAGCCCGGCCTTGGCGAGCAGGGCCTTGGCCTTCGCGAGATCCAGGGTCACCGGCTGGGCGACGGGGAAGACGGCTTTCGGATCGCCCTCGCCCCAGGTCGCGCCGAAGAGGGGCTTGCCGCGGCCGAACAGGGCGGCCTTGAACATCGCGTCGTAGGGCAGGGCGTAGGCCAAAGCCTGGCGCACCTCGACCTTGTCGAAGGGCGGCAGCTTCGTGTTGAAGGAGATCAGCGTCAGCGCGTTGAATTGCGGCGTCGCGATCACCTTCAGCTTGCCCCGCTCCTTGAGCGCGAGGGCGTCGTTGGCCTGGAGGTCGATGACGATGTCGGCGTCGCCCTTCTCGACGAGGTTGGCGCGGGTCGCAGGATCCGGGATGGTCTGGGCGATGATGCGCTTGAAGCCGGCGGGCTTGTCCGGCGCCGCGCCCGTCCAGTCGGCGTTGCGCTTCAGCACCACCTGCTCGCCGGGCTTGAACACGTCGACGCCGTAGGCGCCGCTGCCGACGGCGTGGTCCTTCAGCCAGGCTTGCGCCCAGGGGTCTTCCGGCGTCGCGTGGGCCTTGGCGGCCTTGGAATTGATGACGATGGCGTAGACGGTGGCGAGGTTCGGCAGCGCCAGCCGGTCGGGCTTCGGCAGCGTGACCTTGAACGTGTGGGGATCGACCACCGTGAACTGGTCGGGGCTCGTCAGCGATCCGGTCAGGAGCTGCGGCCCGGCGAGCGACTTCGCCGAGACGGCGCGGTCGAGCGACCACTTCACGTCGTCCGCCGTGACCGGGGTGCCGTCCTGGAACTTGGCGTCCTTGCGCAGATAGAAGGTGAGGGTGAGGCCGTCGGGGCTGACCTCGTAGCGCTCGGCGAGCTCGCCGCGCACCGAATCGAGGTCGAAGACCCAGTTGTCGCCGAGCTTCTTGCGGCCGAAGGTGACGAGACGGTCATACGTCGAGAGGCTGATCGCGAAGGCCTCCCGGGTGGTGCCCGGCATGGTCGGATCGAGGGTGTTGACCGCGGCCCCCGTGACGTAGCGCAGGGTCTCGGCCCGGCTCTGGGCGCTCGCCGGCGCCGTCCCGGCCACGAGGGCGACGACGAGGGCGCCCGAGAGGCTACTCAGGAAGAGGCCGCCGGAACGGCCGCCCATCCGCATGCTGGTCTTCGTCACGCCTGTCCCTTCCTGCATCCCTGATCGGCCGGCCTTCTTGCAAGGGCCGTTCCAGCAGGGGCCATTCGAGACCACGGAGGGCCTTGGGGGCAAGTGCGAACAAGACGGGTCAGCGCAGCACCGCCTGCGGCACGTCGTAGGCCTGGAACTCGGCCCACAACCGGTCGAGGTCGGCGGTGAACAGTCCGCGGGTGAGGCCGGAGACGAGGCGCGGCACGGCGGTGGTCATGGCGTTGATCGACGAGCCGGAGGGGCCGTGGCTCACCGTCGCGGCGATGCCGAACAGGTGGATGTCGCGGATCCACGGCGTCAGGCCCGGCTCGCGCTCGGCGAAGGCGTAATCGTCGCCGAGATAGGGATAGGCGGCCAGCCGCGCGTCGCGCTCCTCGGGCGGCGGCGCGTAGCGGTCGCCCCAGGTGGCGATGTTGTGGGCAAACGCTAACAATTCGGGCCGCGCGGCGTAATCGACCGTGATGCCGGTGGCGGCGATGACGAGATCGGCCGCGACCGTGCCCTTCGGCGTGTCGAGGCGGACCGCATCACCCTGCATCCGCGCCGCGGTGACGGGGGCGCCGGGGAGGAAGCGGAAATTCGGGTGCCGGGCGCAGCGGTCCCAGGTCGCCTGCGGAAAGCCCTCGCGCAGGCCCATCACCGCGCTCATGAAGCGCCAGCGCCAGGCATCGTCGAGGTCGCCGAGATGGCGCAGGAAGCCCGCGAAGGTGAGCCAGCGATAGGGCTGCACCACCTGCGCCTCCGCCCGCCGGCAGAGCAGGGTGACTTCGGCGGCACCGGCCTCGAGCGCCGTCGCCGCGTTGTCGAAGGCCGAGGCGCCGGCGCCGATCACCGCGACGCGACGGCCCTCGAGCGTCGCGAAATCGACCGGGTCGTCGGTGCGGGCGATGCGCCCCGCCGGCAGGCCGGCCAGGACTTCCGGCAGGGCCCAGGTCCCGGCGCCTTCCTGGCCGGTGGCGAGCACCACCTTGCGGGCGTAGCGCACGGCGTCGTTCGAATCGGTGACGGCCAGGAGCCCATCCGCCGGCCCGATGCCGGTGACCGCGACGCCGTTCTCGACCGGCACGCCGGTCGCCTCGCGCACGAAGGCGAGATAGGCGGCCCAGTCCTCCCGGGGGATCAGGTCAAGGGCGTCCCAACTCGCGAGGCCGTAGCGGGCCTCGTGCCAGGACTGGTAGGTCAGCGCCGGCAAGCCGAGATCCGGCCCGGTGAAGTCCTTCGGGCTGCGCAAGGTGCGCATGCGCGCATAGGTGAGCCAGGGCCCTTCCAGCCCCCTCGGCGCCCGGTCGAGCACCAGGATATTCGTCACCTGCGACCGCATCAGCCCGAAGGCGACGGCGAGGCCCGACTGCCCGGCCCCGACCACGATCACGTCGTGGGCCGGTCTCCCGTCCGGGCCGGTGCGGGGGGTGAGCCAGGGGGCACGGGGATGGGCCGTGCGGGCGATCTCGTCGCGGACGCGGGCATGGAGGGCGTCGAGGGACATGGTGGATCCTTCAGGCCGCGAGCCAGCCGCCCTCGACCGGCAGGGCGGCGCCGGTGGTGAAGGAGGCGGCGTCGCTGGCGAGGTAGAGCACGGCCCGGGCGACCTCCTCGGGCTGCCCGAGGCGCCTCATGGCGTGCCGGCCCTCGGAGGCGGCGCGGGCGGCGGCCGGATCGGCGGCGCGTCGGAAGCTGCGGGCGAGCATGGGCGTCTCGACCGCGCCCGGCACCACGGCGTTGACCCGGATGCGGTCGGCGGCGAAATCGAGCGCCATGGTGCGGGTAAGGCTGAGCACCGCGCCCTTGGCGGCGATGTAGGCGCTGTTGCCGCGCCCGCCGGCCAAGGCCAGCTGCGAGGCGACCGTGACGATCGCGCCGCCGCCCCGCGCGCGCATCGACGGCACCGCCTGACCGGCCCAGAGCCAGGTCCCGCCGACATGGGCGCGGAACACCGCGTCCCAGTCCGCAGGGTTGGTGGTCTCGACGGTGCCGCCGACGGAGAAGCCCGCCGCCGTCACCAGCACGTCGATGCCGCCGAGGGCCGCGACGATGGCAGCGGCGTCGGCCGCGACCGCGCCGGGATCGCCGACATCCGAGGCGCGGGCGAGGCCGCCGATCTCGGCCGCCACGGCTTCCGCCGCCGGGCCGTCCCGGTCGATCACCGCCACCCGGGCGCCGGCCTCGGCAAAGAGCCGCGCCGTCGCGGCGCCGATGCCGGAGCCGCCCCCCGTCACCACCGCGACCTTGCCGTCGAGCCTCACGGGCGATCCTCCGTCATGCGTGTCTGCCAGGCCAGGAACGCGTCGGCCGAGGCGTCGAGGCCGTGCGCCGCCTCCCAGCCGAACTCGTTGCGCAAGCGTGCGGTGGCGAGCGGCGGCCGGTCGCGGTCGCCGTGGAGAGAGATCGTCGGGGTCTCGCCCGGTGCGGCGAGACGGCAGACGAAGCCGGGGCGCGCCAGGGATTCGGCCAGCCGTTCGCCCCAGGCGAGGACCGGCCAGGTCGCGGGGCTCGACACGTTGTAGAGGGGGAATCCCAGGCTTTCCGCCGCGATCAGCCGCGCCACCGCATCCGCGGCGTCGGGGGCGTAGAGCCAGTCCCGCCGGCCCGGCCGCGGCAGCAGCGCCGGAATACCGGCCTCGGCGGCGGCCCAGATCTGCGCCTGCGGGCTGAGCGTATCGCGCAGACCCGTGTCGTGCTCGAACGGGCCGAACACCGCGCTCAGGCGCACGCTCACCCCGTCGAGGCCCCAATGGCCGCAGAGCCGGGCGAGCACTTTTTCTGAGGCGAACTTGGTGACGGCGTAGAGGCTCTCCGGCAGCGCCGGCAGGTCCTCGGACAGGATGTCGTCCTGCGCGGCCCCGTAGGCCGCCGCCGAGGACAGGTTCACCACCCGGCGCACCCCGGCCCGGCGGCAGGCCTCAAGTATCGGCACCATCGCGCCGAGATTGACGGCGAGGATCGTCCCTGGATCCGCCGCCTCGCGGGCGGCATCCGCCGTCACCGCGGCGGCGATCACCACCGCGTCGGTGCCGGGCCGGATGACGGCTTCGAGGCAGGCCGGATCGGTCACGTCGCCGCGGTCGAGGGAGAGGGCGCCGGGCCGGTCGGCGAGCCTTTGCAGCAGGGGCGGCGGGGGCGGGGCCCGGTCGAGGAGGTGCACGGCGAGGCCGCGCCCGAGCAGGGCCTCGGCGAGGTTCAGCCCGACGAAGCCTGCGCCGCCCAGGATCACGGTGCTCATGGCGATGCGCATGGTTGTGTCGCGGGACTCCGCGCGCCCGGGTCGTCGCTGTGGGAGGGTGTCGGCACGCGCTGTCCTCGTGATCGGGTGCCGCGCTTCATGCACGAAGCGGGCCGGCCGGCGGCCAGGAGCGTCATGGAACGCGAGTGCGCCTCCGCGTGCAACCGTCGCGTTCGTAGGCCGACTGCGTCGCGGGAGCGGCTTGGGGAAAGGCCCGGAAACACCGGAGCATTGCGGGATGCGACAGTGCCACACGGCCGTCCCGAACGAGCAAACGGTTCCGTTCTGGCTCGCCGCCCTTTCCCGGACGACTGCAACGAAGTGGAAGGACATCCGGGATCCAGCGCGAAAAGTCGCGAAACGTCTGCTTGTCTGCAACGGTGCAACAGACAGAGCCGCTTCGCGGCGAGTCCTTGCGCTGGATCCCGGATCTCCTTCCGCTTCGCTTCAGTCGTCCGGGAAAGGGAGAGCTTGAACCGGTCACCCAGCGTAGGTCTGCCGTGCGATCCGCCACCCTGCCGGCGCTGCTTGTCGCCCCGAGACAGACGAAGCGTGGCCGCCACGATCCTCCCGACCGTCATGAAACCATCACGGCCCCTGACCAAGAGGTTTCCCGACACGGCCGGCGCGAAACACGCGCGGCCCGCGAGTTCCGCAGGGCCCGGCCGCCTTCGGGTTGCTCCAAGCTGGTCACGAAGGATCTGATTCTCGTATACGTTGCGGCCCGACGACGGAAAGCGGCGTGAAGCCGGCGGGCCTGCGCCGCGGAGTGGGGGAGCGGGACATGGTGCAAGACGCGGCCGCACAGGCCGGCCCGGGCCAATCCGGTCCCGGCGCCGCGGAACTGCCGGCGGCACGGCCCGATTCGGGCCTCGGCGCGCTGGCCCTCGTCGCCTCGTTCCACCAAATCCCCTGCGAGCCGGCGCAGGTCCGCCACGACCTCGGCCTCGGCCAGGCGCCGATGAGCGGCGTCGACATCGTGCGCGGCGCGCGCCGGCTCGGCCTCAAGGGGCGCCTCCTCC
>NZ_JBEXZS010000050.1:0-1379 GCF_040593685.1 Methylobacterium sp. EM32
GATGCCGCGGTCGCCCTCGTCGTCGGGCCCGGGCCGGATGCCGGTGCCGCCGATCCCCTGGTCGAGGATCTTGTCGCCGGCCGCCCCCGCCTGCCCCGCGACGGCGAGCCAGCTCGCGCCGGAGAGGAGGCGCAACGCCCCCCGCAGGAGGCCGCGCCGGGTGACGGAGGTCGCGCGTCGCACGGGCCCCTCCCTCACGCCTTCGGCTCGGGCCGCGGCGCGACGGTCGGGGGGGCCTGCATGGGGGCCTGCGGCGCGACGGTCATGGGGGCCTGCGGCGCGTCCTCGGAATAGATGTAGATGCCGAAGTTCCAGCGCGCCTCGCCGCCCGGATCGGTCTCGCAGGCCGCGTGCGCCTCGCGGTTGGCCTGCTGCAGCGCCTCCATGGCGATCTCCCGCGCCCGCCCCTCGAGCCGCCGTGCCAGCTCGGGCGACAGCCCGTCATAATGCACGGCGCGTTCGAAGAAACGCGGCTTCTCCTCCAGGATGTTGGTGACCGCGGCGGCGATGTGGTCGTGGAGGTTGCGGCCGAAATAGTAGAGCTGCTGGCTGCCGCCGCCGCTCGGCACGAAGGCGGCCTCGGCGAGCACGATGCGCTCCTCCGCGTCCAGGGTCACGAGGCCGCGGTCGAGCCACTCGTCGAGCACCGCCCGCGGGCGCAGGTCCCGGGTCACCGAGGCGACGAGGCTCTCGAAGGACGGCCCGCTCTCCGCCACCCGCGGCAGCGCCTTCGGCCGGCCGTCGGCCTCGGTGAAGTCGGGCGCGGCGATCCAGCGGGCGATGATGCGGCTGGTGCGCGAGACCGCCGCCGGCACCGCGCTCACCGGCGCACCGGCGCCGCGCAGGCGGCGCACCTCCTTGCGGTGGATGCCGGTGAGCAGGCTCACCCGGCTGTCGGTCTGGTCCTTGCCGGGCAGGGCGAAGTCGTACTCGGCGACGTTCACGTAGAGCTCGCGCAGGAGATCGGTCAGCGCCGGGAAAGTGATCCCGCTGCGCACGAACAGGCGCACCAGCGGGCGCAGCAGCCGGGCGAGCGGGGCCTGCAGCGCGCCCGCGTCGGGCGGCAATCTCGGGTTCGGCTCTGACATCACGATCGTTGTAGCGGAGGCGCCGTGGGACACAATCCCACGAAAGCGCGGCGCAGTGCGTTTTCCGATTGACGTGGGAATTTTGCCCACGTATATGATTGTTCGTGGTCAGATTTCCCACGCCGTCTTCCGCCACAGGAACCCCCGATGGCCCGCCCGCTCCCTCTCCTCTGCCCCTCCGCCGAGCCGCCGGGGCGCTCGCCCTGGCGGCTGCCCTCACGGCCGCCGCGCCGGCCTCCGCCGCCGACCTGCCGCGCCGCGTCGCGCCGCCGCCGGCCTTCACCCCCGTCC
>NZ_JBEXZS010000051.1:0-29285 GCF_040593685.1 Methylobacterium sp. EM32
GTCACGGACGGTCTCCTCGGTTGGGTGTTCAGACGACCCCAATCTGGCACAATCGATGCCGTCGGGGGCCGTCCACCCCAACATCCCGGGGCCGCGAAGCGGAACCCGGGATCCATAACCGCCGAGGTTTCAAGGTGAAGAGGAACGCGCTTCGCCTTGCCTTGAAATGTCAGCGGTTATGGATCCCGGGTTCTCGGCTTCGCCGAGCCCCGGGATGACGTTGAGGAAATCGTCAATCGTGCGCCAAATCAATCGGTTGGTCATGTCTTCAAGATAAGGTTGCGGACCGCATGGACAATATCCTCAAATCCACCGCTTGCGCCGTTTGAAGCTCTTCAGGTTTCGAAAACTCTTGCGCTGGTCGCCGGCGCCGCCGAGGTAGAATTCCTTCACGTCCTCGTTGGTGCGCAGTTCCTCCACGGTGCCGTCGAGCACCACCTTGCCCTGCTCCATGATGTAGCCGCGGTCGGCGACCGAGAGGGCGGCGCGGGCGTTCTGCTCGACGAGCAGGATGGTGACGCCCAGATCCTGGTTGATCTGGCGGATGATGCCGAAGACCTCCTTCACCAGGAGCGGCGAAAGGCCCATCGAGGGCTCGTCCATCAGGATCAGGCGGGGGCGGGCCATCAGCGCGCGGCCGATCGCCAGCATCTGCTGCTCGCCGCCCGAGAGGTAGCCCGCCGCTCCCGTGCGCTCCTTGAGGCGCGGGAAGTAGGTCAAGACCCGCTCGAGATCCTGGCCGATCTCCTTGTCGCGGCGCGAGAAGGCGCCGAGGCGCAAATTCTCCATCGGCGTCATGTCGGCGACGATGCGGCGGCCTTCCATCACCTGGAAGATGCCGCGGCGCACGATCCGGTCGGGCTCGATGCCGTCGATGCGGGCGCCGTCGAACACGATCTCGCCGCGGGTGACCTCGCCGTCCTCCGAGCGCAGGAGGCCCGAGATGGCTTTCAGCGTCGTCGACTTGCCGGCGCCGTTGGCGCCGAGCAGCGCCGTGATCGAGCCCGCCGGCACGTCGAGGCTCAGGCCCCGCAGGACCAGGATGACGTCGTCGTAGACGACCTCGACGTTGCGCAAGCTGAGGAGGGGGGCCGACGCGGCGTCGGGTATCGGGCGCTCCAGGGTCATGACCTGCGACATCGGGGGCTTTCGTTCAAGCGAGATGCGACGTCGAACCCTCCCCCCTCTGCGGGGGAGGGTGGCCCCTGCGTCAGCAGGGGCCGGGAGAGGGGACCGCGACGGTTCCGGATAGGGCGCCCTTCATCAAGCGCGCGATCTCCCCGGAACCGGCGTCCCCTCTCCCGCCCGGCATCCGCTGGGCACCCTCCCCCGCAGAGGGGGGAGGGTTACGGGCGGGTCACCGGGTGAAGGTGGTTCTCACCACCCCTGCCACTCGCTCTTGCGCGGCAGCGTCACGGTCTTGACCGGCTCGAGCTTGATCGTGCCGGCCTTCATCAGGTCGGGCAGCGCCCCGTCGGTCGGACCCGAGACCTTGGCGCGGTAGATGTGCACCTCCATCATCCCGCGATGGTCGGTGGGCGACCAGGTCGAGGGGACGCAGACGCCCTCCATGCCGGCCGGTACCCAGTCCTTCTTCTGGTAGAAGCCCTTGCGGACGTTGGGGCCGGCGAGTCCGCCATTGTCCTTGGCCCAGGCGAGGGCCTCGGTCATGTAGAGGGCGGCGCAGATGCCGGTATAGTAGTGCACCGGGCGGTAGGCGGTGCCGGCGGCGTCCGACACCTTCGAGATCTCGGCCGCCATCGCCATGCCCGGCGCGGTGCTGCCGCTCACTGCCGCGGTGCGGACCGGGAAGACGACGCCGTTCGCCGCTTCGCCCGCCGCCTTGGCGGCGTTCTCGTCCATGCCCCAGACGTTGCCCATGAACTGGATGTCGGTGCCGACCGACTTGCAGGACTTGAGCAAGGAGATGTTCGAGCCGCCGGTGTTGCCGAGATAGGCGTAGTTGGCGCCGGCATTCTTGGCGGTCAGGCACTGCGCCGTGTAGTCGCCGGGCGCCAGCGCGAAGACGATTGCCGGGAGGACATCGAAGCCGAGGTCCTTCGCCATCGCCTCGCCGGCTTCCTTGGGCGAGTTCGGGTAGGGGTGGTTGCCGCCCATATGGACGTATTTCGGCTTGCCGGTCTTGCCCTTGGCCTTCCAGTCGTCGGCGGCCCACATCAGCATGGCGCGCAGCGCATCCGAGTAGGACGGGCCGTAGAAGAAGTTGTAGGGCGCCGCCTTGGCCTTGCCGCTGGCGCCGGTCGGGTCGCTGACCTGGGCGGCGTAAGAACCGGAGATGTAGGGCACCTCGTCCTTGGTGACGAAGGCCGAGAGCGCCTCAGTGTCGGCGGTGCCCCAGCCCTGGATCGCCGCGACCTTGTCGCGCCCGCCGGTCCACTTCTTGTAGAGCGCGACGGCGCGGGGCACCTGGTAGCCGTAATCGACCGATTCGACGTTCATCTTCTCGCCCTTGATGCCGCCCTTGCGGTTCACGTAGGCGAGGGCATCGGCCACCCCTTGGGCGTAGGGCACGCCGACATCGGAGGTGGCGCCGCTCTGGTCGGCGAGGTGGCCGATCGGGATCTCGGCG
Source organism: Methylobacterium sp. EM32 (assembly GCF_040593685.1). Lineage (NCBI taxonomy): Bacteria > Pseudomonadati > Pseudomonadota > Alphaproteobacteria > Hyphomicrobiales > Methylobacteriaceae > Methylobacterium > Methylobacterium sp. EM32. Next base: position 2,591 of record NZ_JBEXZS010000051.1, read on the forward strand.
GCGAGGGCGGGCACGGCGAACGCGAGGGCGGCGGCCGAGGCGAGGGACAGGCGAAGCATCTTTTTGGTTTCCTCCGGTGATGGGCTGGTTCGCCAGCCTCGTCGATGGTGTCGGAACTCGTGGGACGGATGACCTGCCTGTCCCACCCTCAACCTCATCCTGAGGTGCTGCGTAGCAGCCTCGAAGGAGGGCTCCAGTTCGCTCGGAGACGTCTGGAGGCCTCCTTCGAGGCTGCTACGCAGCACCTCAGGATGAGGTCGCGGGTGGGATGGGAAGAACGCTCATGTGCGGCCGATCAGGGTTGAACAGGGCCTAGTGCGAGAACGGGTACAGCTTCCAGTACGCCTTGATCTGGCGCCAGCGATGGGCGAGCCCGTCGGGCTCGAACATCAGGAACAGCACGATCACGAGGCCGATCGCCATCTCGCGCAGGAAGGACAGGTTGTCCTTGAGCGACAGCGCCCGGTCGAGGGAGGAGCCGCGCACCGCGTCGGTGAGCCAGCCCATCGCCTCCGGCACCAGCACCATGAAGGCGGTGCCCATCAGCGTGCCCATGATCGAGCCCAAGCCCCCGATGATGATCATGCCGAGGAACTGGATCGAGAGCAGGATCCCGAAACCCTCGACCGAGACGAATTGCAGGTAATGCGCGTAGAGCGCGCCGCCGATGCCGGCGAAGAAGGCCGAGAGCCCGAAGGACAGGGTGCGGTAGCGGGTGAGATTGATCCCCATCATCTCCGCCGAGAGGTAGTGGTCGCGCACCGCCACCAGCGCCCGCCCGTCGCGCGAGCGCATCAGGTTGGTGGCGAGCACGAAGGTCAGCACCAGGTAGGCGAGCACCACGTAGAAGTAGCGGTGGTCGGTGTCGAAGGCGAACCCGAAGATCGAGAAGGCCTCCGCCGCCGTGCCGGCGACGCCGCCGGTGAACCAGTTCGCCCGGGCGAAGAAGTCCTGCAGGATGTATTGCGCGGCGAGCGTCGCGATGGCGAGGTAGAGACCTTTGAGCCGGGCCGCCGGCAGGCCGAAGATCAGCCCGATCGCGGTGGTCAGGACGCCCGCCAGCGGGATCGCGAAGAAGACCGGGATGCCGTAATTGTTCGACAGCCAGGCCGACGCGAAGGCGCCGAAGCCGAAGAAGGCGGCGTGCCCGATCGAGATCTGGCCGGTGAAGCCGACCAGGATGTTGAGGCCCAGAGCCGCGACCGCGAAGTAGCCGATCTGGATCAGCAGGCTCAGCCAGTAGCGGTCGAGGACGAGCGGGGCGAGGCAGAGCAAAGCCAGCCCCGCCCAGACCGCGTAGCGGCTGCCGGCGGTCGGGAAGATGGTGGTGTCGGCGGCGTACGTGGTGCGGTAGTCGCCGGCGGGGATCAGGCTCTGGGTCGCCATCAGACGCGCTCGATGTCGCGGGTGCCGAACAGGCCGTAGGGCTTGATCATCAGGATCACCACCAGGACGTAGAAGGGAACGATCTCGTAGAGGTTGCCCCAGTGGAGGTACTGGCCGTCGACGTATTGCGCGACGTTCTCCAGCACCCCGATCACCAGGCCGCCGATCACCGCGCCGACGACCGAATCGAGCCCGCCGAGGATCACCGCCGGGAAGACCTTGATGCCGTAGAGCGAGAGCGCCGAGGACACGCCGTTGACGATGCCGACCACGATGCCGGCGACCGACGAGACCACCGCCGAGATCGCCCAGGCGAGGGCAAAGACGTTGCGGACCGAGATGCCGAGCGACTGCGCCACCTGCTGGTTGAAGGCGGTGGCCCGCATGGCGAGGCCATGCTTCGAGTAGCGGAAGAACCAGGCGAAGCCCGCCATCATGGCGACCGAGATGCCGAGGCTCATCAGGTACACGGTCTGGATCTCGAGGCCGAGGAACGACACCGACTGCGTGGAGAAAATCGGCGGGAAGGGCTGGGCGAAGACGCCGAACAGCCACTTGCACAGGGCCTGGAAGAAGATCGACAGGCCGATCGTCACCATGATGACCGAGATGATCGGCTCGCCGATCAAGGGCCGCAGCACCACCACCTGGAGGGCGATGCCGAAGACCAGCATGAACGCGAAGGTGACCGCCATGCCGACCAGGAAGGGCAGCTGGTAGGTGGTGAGCAGCCACCAGCACACCCAGGCGCCGATGAGCAGGAACTCGCCCTGCGCGAAGTTCACGACCTGGCTCGCCTTGTAGATCAGGACGAAGCTCATCGCGACCACGCCGTAGAGGGCGCCGACGATCAGCCCGTTGACGACGAGCTGGAGCAGCAGGTGGGTGTTCATGGCCTCATGAAGCCCTATTCGGCGGCGGCGAGGGTGGCGGGGGCCGCCGTGAGGTCGATCACCGGCAGGGTGGTGCGGATGCGTTGCGTCGTCCCGTCCTGGAACCGGATCACCGTGTCGACCCGGTAGCTCGGCGCGCCGGCATAGATCGTGTCGATCAGGTCGGAATACTTCTCGTTGATGACGCCGCGGCGGACCTTGCGGGTGCGGGTCAGCTCGCCGTCGTCGGCGTCGAGCTCTTTGTAGAGGAGCACGAACTTGGCGACGCGCTGGACGTCCGTGAGCCCCGCATTCACCCGCTCGACTTCGGCACGGATCAGCTCGATCACCGCCGGCTTCGAGGCGAGGTCGGAATAGGTGGTGAAGGCGATGCGGTTCTTCTCGGCCCACTTCGCCACCACCGCGTAGCGGATGCAGATCAGGGCCGCGAGGTACTCGCGCCCGGCGCCGAGGATCACGGCTTCGGCGACGTAGGGCGAGAACTTCAGCTTGTTCTCGATGTATTGCGGCGAGAAGCGCTCGCCATGGGCGTTGACCGCGAGGTCCTTGATCCGGTCGATGACGACCAACTCGCCCTTCTTGTCGACGTAGCCGGCATCGCCCGTGTGCATCCAGCCGTCGCGCACGTCGCTCGGGGCGTTGGGATCGGCCTTGTAGTAGCCGTGGAACATATTGGCGTGGCGCGCCAGCACCTCGCCGATGCCGTTGCGATCGGGATCGAGCACCCGGATCTCGATGCTGTCGTCGAAGGGCACGCCGACCGTGTCGAAATCGACCGTCTCGCCGCGGTGCAGGGTGTAGGCGCCGAGCGTCTCGGTCTGGCCGTAGAGCTGGCGTAAGGGCACGCCCATGGCGCGGAAGAACCGGAACGTGTCGGGCCCGAGCGCCGCGCCGCCGGTGGCGGCCGAGGTCAGCCGCGTGAAGCCGAGTCGGTCGCGAAGCGCCCGGAACAGCAGGGCGTCGGCCGCAGTCGAGCGCGTCCCCTTGTCGAGGGCGGAGAGCCCCATTGTCATGCCGCGCTCGTAGAGGGCGCGCTTGAGGGGCGAGGCGTCCATCATCCGGGCGCGCACGTCGGCGGCCACCGCCTCCCAGACCCGGGGGGCGAAGAGCACGAAGGTCGGGGCAATCTCCCGGAAATCGTGCATCAGCGTGTCGGCATCCTCGACGAAGTTGACCTTCATGCGAGAGAGCAAAGCCTGGCCGAGCGCGTAGACCTGCTCCATGATCCAGGGCAGCGGCAGCACCGAGACGTAATCGTCCTCCGGCCCCTTCGGGTCGGCGGCGAGGTAGCGGGCGCAGTGGCGCAGGACTCGGCCCCCGCTCAGCATCGCGAGCTTCGGCCGCGCCGTGGTGCCCGACGTGGTGCAGAGGATCGCCACTGCCTCAGCCTGGGTCGCGTCGACCATCCGGTCGTAGAGGCCGGGATCGGCTGCGTGCAGGGCCTCGCCCTTGGCCGCCAGGGCTTCCGCCGAGATCAGCCGCGGATCGTCGTACTTGCGCATCCCGCGGGGGTCGCAGAACACGATGTGGCGCAGGGTCGGCACGCCGTCGGCGAGGTTGAGGAGCTTGTCGACCTGCTCCTCGTCCTCGGCGATCACCGCCTTCACCCCGGCGAAGGCGAGGAGGTACTGGACCTCGTCCTCCAGCGCGTCGCGGTAGAGGCCGAGCGACAAGGCGCCGAGCGCGTGCGCGGCGATCTCGCCAGCCACCCAGTCGGGCCGGTTGTCGCCGATCAGCCCGACGACGTCGCCGTGATCGATGCCGAGATCCGACAGGCCCAGCGCGAAGGCGCGGGTGCGGGCGTGGTACTGGCCCCAAGTGGTCGGGCGCCAGAGCCCGAAGATCTTCTCGCGGAGCGCGACCTCGTTCGGGTGCTCGGCGGCGTTGAGGCGCAGGAGCTTCGGGAAGGTGTCGGCGCCCTCTGCCCGCGCGGTGAAGTCCGTCATCACGACACCGCCCTCACCGGTTCGGGCGAGGCCGGTTCCTCGTCCTCCTCGCCGAGATAGGCCTTGCGCACGTGCGGGTCGGCCAGGACCGCCTCGGGCCGGCCGAGCGCGATGCGGCGGCCGAAATCGAGCACCATCACCCGGTGCGAGATGTCCATGACCACGCCCATGTCGTGCTCGATCATCACGACGGTCATGCCGAACTCCTCGTTGAGGTCGACGATATAGCGGGCCATGTCCTCCTTCTCCTCGAGGTTCATGCCGGCCATCGGCTCGTCGAGGAGGATCAGCTTGGGCTCGAGCGCCATGGCGCGGGCCAGTTCCACCCGCTTGCGCAACCCGTAGGAGAGGGTGCCGGCGGGCGCCTTGCGGTAGGCCTGGAGGTCGAGGAAGTCGATGATCTCCTCGACCCGGCGGCGATGCGCCAGCTCCTCGCTCTGGACACCAGGTAGCCAGTAGAGCGAGCCGGTGACGAAGTTGTTGCGCATCAGGTGGTGGCGCCCGACCAGGATGTTGTCGAGCACGCTCATGTGGTGGAACAGCGCGAGGTTCTGGAAGGTGCGGCCGATGCCGAGCTTCGGACGCTGGTTCGGCGTCGCCTTCGTGATGTCGCGCCCGTCGAGCAGGATCTGTCCCTCGGACGGGCGGTAGCGGCCCGAGATGCAATTGATCATCGAGGTCTTGCCGGCGCCGTTGGGGCCGATGATCGAAAAGAGTTCGCCCTTCTCGACCGCGAAGCTGACATCCGTCAGCGCCTTGACGCCGCCGAAGCGCAACGAGATCTGGCGAACCGCGAGGGTTTCCGCCACGCCTGATCCTCCCCTGAGGATGGCGGCCGCGCTCGTGTCCGGCGCCGCTCTGCCATTCTGGGATGCCGGGTATGCGTTCCGGTCATCCGTGATGAAAATACGTTCGACTGTTTTTTTCCGAGCGTCAAGTGCTACACTGGGCCGACGAAAGTCGTGGGGCGGCACGCCCCGTGAGGGCGGGGTTAGGGGCAGCATGGCGCGTATCGCAGGCTCGTCGGGACCGCGGACCGAGGAGGCCATCCGGCGGGCGGGGTTGAGCCTGATCGCCACCCACGGCTACGCCGCGATGAGCCTGCGCCAGCTCGCGGCCGAGGTCGGCATCCAGCAGGGCTCGCTCTACAACTATTTTCGCAACAAGCAGGAATTCCTGTTCGACCTCATCCGCGGGCACATGCTCGACCTGCACGCCGCCCTCGACGCGGCCCTGCTGGCGGAGGGGAGCGGGGAAGAGCGGCTGACCAGGTTCACCGAATTCCACGTCGCCTACCACGTCGAGCGGCCGCAGGAGGTGTTCATCTGCTACTCGGAGCTGCGCAGCCTGGAGCCCGACAACCTCGCCGCGGTGGTGGCGATGCGGCGCGACTACGAACGCAAGCTCGGCGACATCCTCGACCACGGCTGCGCCACCGGGGAGTTCCGGCTCGCCGACACCCGGATGGCGACGCTCGCCATCCTCGCGATGCTGTCGGGCATCTGCACCTGGTACAAGCCGGGGGGCCGGCTCTCGACGACGGCGTTGCAGGAGATCTTCACCGGCATGGTGCTGGCGCTCGCCCGCGGCGGGGAGCCGGCGGCGGCCGCGGTGGTGCCGCGGCGGCGCGGGGCGCTCAGGGCGGGGGTTGGATAGGCGCGGGAGCCCGCGCGAGTCCATCCGTGAACTTTCTTCCATTCGCGACCTCATCCTGAGGTGCCCGCGTAGCGGGCCTCGAAGGAGGCCTCCAGGGATCGCGAGACTTCTGGAGCCCTCCTTCGAGGCCCGCTACGCGGGCACCTCAGGATGAGGTCGCGGGTGGGAGAGCAGGCATCTCTGTGGTGCTGCACGTCGTTACCCATCTCATAGGTTGGAAGGACAACGACGCGCCTGCGTCGGATGCCGCATGGTCAAGATCTCGACGATGATGCGCAAATCGTTCCAAGCGCTTACAATGTATACCGAGCGTTCACGACCAGCCCTCTAGGTCCAGCGGGACATCCGGCGAGGACCGGATCCGGAGCGGCTGCCCCATGTTCGTGCTCACCCTTCCCCGCAAGTTCGCCCTGCTGATCGTGCTCGCGACCTTGAGCTTGGTCGCCCTGGGCGGGATCGCGCTCAACTATCAGTATGAGGCGATGCTGGCGCAGCGCGTCGAGCGGATGGCGCTCATCACCGAGGCCGCGGCCAACGTCGTCGAGCGCTACCGGCAGAAGGCCGAGAGGGCCGAGATGACCGAGGCGGCGGCCCGGGAGGCGGCGCTCGCCGACATCGCGGCGATGCGGCACGGCCGCGACAATTACCTGTTCGTCAACGACGCCGCCGGAACGGTGATCGCCCACCCCTCGGCGAAGGTGGTCGGCCGCAACCTGATGGGCGTGACCGATGCGACCGGATTCCGCTACGTCGCCGACGTGATGCCCCGGGCGGCGCGGGACGGGGTGGCGACGTTCCGCTACACCTGGGTGCCGGAGGGTGCGGCGGCGGCGGTGCCGAAGATCGGGCTGTTTCGCCACTATGCGCCGTGGGGCTTCTCCATCGGCGTCAGCGAGTATGTCAGCGACCTTCGCGAGATGATCGTCGCGCAGATCGAGCGCCTCGCCGTGGCCGGCCTCCTCATCGTGCTCGTCCTCGGCGGCGTCTCGCTCCTGATCGTCCGCTCGGTGGTGCGGCCGATGGAGTCGTTGCGCGGCGCGATGGGCTCTCTCGCGCAAGGCCGCACCGATCTCGCGGTGCCGGAGGCCGGGCGGCGCGACGAGGTCGGGGCGATGGCCCGCGCGGTGCTCGTCTTCCGCGACAACGCGATCGAGCGCGAGCGGCTGCGCGGCGAGAGCGAGGTCGAGGAATTGCGCCGGATGCGCCGGGCCGCGACGCTGAACGAGCTGATCCAGGGCTTCGAGGCCTCGATCACCAGGGTGGCCGCCACCGTCGCGTCGGCCTCGGGCGAACTGCGCGGGACCGCCCAGACCATGACCGCCACGGCGACGCAGACCGCGGCCCAGTCCACCGCCGTCGCGGCCGCCGCCGAGGAGGCCGCGTCCAACGTCGAGACCGTCGCGGCAGCCGCCGAGGAGCTCGGGGCCTCGGTCCAGGAGATCGGCCGCCAGGTCGACGGCTCGGCCCGCCTCGCCCAGGCCGCCGTGGCGGAGGCCGGCCAGACCGCCCACCAGGTCCGCGCGCTGACCGAGGCCACTGCCCGCATCGGCGACGTCGTCGGGCTGATCTCGTCGATCGCCGCCCAGACCAACCTCTTGGCGCTCAACGCCACCATCGAGGCCGCCCGCGCCGGACCGGCCGGCCGCGGCTTCGCGGTGGTGGCGGCGGAGGTGAAGGAGCTGGCCGGCCAGACGGCCCGAGCCACCGAGGAGATCACGGGCCAGATCGCGGCGATCCAGGCCTCGACGGGTCGGGCGGCGGGCGCGATCGGGCAGATCACGGCGCGGATCGAGGAGATCTCGGGCGTGGCGACCTCGATCGCCGCGGCGGTGGAGGAGCAGGGGGCGGCAACGCAGGAGATCGTGCGCAACGTGTCCCAGGCGGCGGCCGGCACCGGCGAGGTGACGGGCAACATCGCGGGCGTGGCGGGGGCGGCGGAGGAGACGGGGGCGGCGGCGAGCCAGGTGCTGGCATCCGCTACCGAGCTGTCGCGCCAGTCCGAGCGCCTCTCGGCCGAGGTGGCGCACTTCCTGACGCAGGTCCGGGCGGCCTGACGGTCCGGCGCCCGAACGGGCCCGACGGCGGCGTTCGCCCCGCCGTCAGGCCTCGAACACCACCTCGAGGTGGACCGGGAACGGCGTGCCCTGCGTGTCGATGCGTCCGCGCGCGCCCTCGGCCCGGCGCAAGCCGGGGCGGGTGAGGACGGGCTTGAGCAGGCCGGGCAGGGTCGCGCGGTTGAGATGGGCGCCGAAGCACAGGTGCAGGCCGTGGCCCCACAGCATGTAGGTGTCCCACGGCCGGTCGGTGCGGAACCGGCCCGGCTGCGGCACCGCCAGGGGGTCGAACATCGCCGACAGGTTGGCGGCGAACACCATCGTGCCCTCCGGGATGCGGCGGGCGCGAAAGGTGCCGGGGGCCACGGTCGCGTCGCGCATCGCCCGGCGGTAGATCACCGGGTTGAGCGGGCGGAAGCGCAGGGCCTCGAACACGTGGGCGGCGAGGGCCGCGTCGTCGCCGGACCGCGCCGCCGCCCGGGCGCCGGCGAGCGCCGCCGGCCGGTCGAGCAACTCGTCGAGGGCGAGGATCGCGGCGGCCGAGGTCGTCGGCAACTCGCCGATCAGCAGGCCGATCAGGTTGTCGCGGATGGCGCGGTCGTCCATGCCCGGGGTGCCCGAGGCGTGGAGCGCGAGGCAGCGGCCGAGCACGTCGTCGCGCGCCTCGCCCGAGGCCTTGCGGGCGGCGATGTGGGCGCCGAGCCAGTCGCGAAAGGCGGCCGCGGCGGCCTTCGCCCGCGCGTCGAGGGCGGGGTCGGCCTGGAGGTCGAGGAAGAGGTACCAGAACAGGGTCGTGGTCCAGTCGACCATCGCCGCCTGCGACGGGCCGGGCGTGCCGAAGTAGCGGTCGAGGAGGCCGGCAGCGACCGGCAGCGTCAGCGCCTGCGGCACGTCGAGCCGGCCCTTGGCCGCCACGACGCGGTCCTGCGCCTCCCGGGCGACGAACGGCGCCACCACCTCCGGCACGTCCTCGCGCCGCACCACCAGCCGCATGTTGGAGACGTCGCGCGTGTAGCGCGGCGTGTCCTGCATTCCGAGGAAGAAGTTCTCGCCGTCGGTGATCGTCGTCATCCGCGGCCCGTAGACGACGCCGAACTCGTCGTCGCGCGACAGGACGTCGATCACATCGTCGCGCCGGGTGACGATCGCGGTGCCCGAATTGGCGTAGGCCGTGACGAGGACGCGGCCGAGCCGCAGGTTGGGCTGGACCAGCCGCAGCACCGCGAAGACCCGGCGCTGCCCGGCGGGCGCGGCGAGGAGCGGGGCGAGCCGCGCGCCGACCGGGCCGCTGCCGCGCAGGAGCGCCGCGACGGCGTCCCCTGCCAGCACGAGCGCGGCGCCGATCCCTTGCCCGAGGAGCAGCAGGCGCCGCCAGAGCACGACCGGCAGGTTGAGGAGCCACATGACGGACGGCCTCTTGCGATTTCTTGATGACGTGGATGCCGGTTCGCCGACGATGCGCGGCGCAATCAAAGACCTGGAGCGCTGCCTGATTGGAACGTCAGAGTATATGGCGGTGGCGTGGAGCCCTGTTCGCGTGAGCGGCCCGACAGGACACCCTCTTCGTCATCCCGGGGCTCGCCGACAGGCGAGAACCCGGGATCCATAACCGCTGACGCTTCGAGATAAGCCAGGACGCATTCCGCTTGGCTCGGCACCGTCGGCGGTTATGGATCCCGGGTTCCGCTTTCGCGGCCCCGGGATGACATGGAGGGTTTCATTGTGGGCGGCTGACGCAAGTCAGGCTCCCGTGTCACTGTCGCGTACCGTGTCGCAGCGCGATCGAGCGTCCTCTAGGTCGGATCGGTGATGCCCGTGCCGATCAGGCGGAGGGCCGTCATGCTCGGCACGAAGAAGTAGTCGCCGCCGCGGGGCTCCACGAGCTGCGGAATGTCGTTGCAGATGTAGGGCCGCTGCCCGCCTCCCGGCTCGACCGCGATCACGAGCTTCGGATCGTGATGGGAGCCGCCCTTCGGGTGGTTGCCGATCACCGGGCAGGTGTCGCTGCCGGCGTTGAAGTCGAGGCCGTACTGCATCCATTGCTGCTGCACGAACTCGAACTGGCGGAACAGGTTGGTGCAGATCGCCAGGAAGATGATGCCCTGCTCGCCGGAATCCCGGCCGCTGCCGCCCTGGGACGGGCCGCCATAGGGCAGGCCGCGGCGCAGGATGCGGCGGCGGTTGACGAGCGCCGAGCCGTCGCCGGCCTTCGGATCCTTGTCGGTCACGTGCGGGTCGAGCATGTCGCGCGGGTTGGCCCGGCGCATATGGGCGGCGACCGGGCAGGTGGTGCCGGACAGGTCGTCGCGATAGGTGAAGTCGGTGTAGCGCAAGGCGAGCGCGGCGAGCTTCGGCTTGTCCTTGGCGGCCTTGGCCTGCGCGAGTTCCGCCTGGAACGCCAGCCAGGCGGCATGAGTCGGCGCGGCCTGGAGCGGGATCCCGTCCTCCCAGCGCCCGACCAGCTTGGCGCGCAGGGTCGCCTCGGCCTCCGCCTGCGGGACGCCGTGGATCGCGGCGTAACGCTCGCCCTGCTGGCGGATGTAGGTCGCGAAGCTCTCGACGTTCTCGTGCAGCTTGCGGTAGGCCATGAAGGTGCCGTTGCGGCTGAACTCGATCGGCATCGCCGCGCCGGGGATCTCCTGCCCCTCGTCCGGGTAGCCGAGCAGGAACTCGCCGGTGGCGAGCGGCGCCCAGGTCTGGTCGGGCATCAGCTTGCCGCCGCCGATCACCCGCAGGGCTTCCAGCGCCGGCGGGAACTGGCCCTCGAAGACCGGATCGCCGAAGCCGTCCGAGAGCCCGAAATGCTCCTTGTTGGTCGCCGCGAAGCCGTGCTCGCCCGGAGCGAGAACCGCCGACATCTCCTGGAAGTCGGCCCCGTCCGGCCCGGTGCCGGACAGGAGCACGACCTGGCCGCCGGACGCCGCGCACAGGTCGCGCAGGCGTTGCGTCTCGATCTCGAGCTCGGCAACCGGCGTGCCGTCCGCCTCCATCTGCGCGTTTAGCATCACGACGATGTGGACGCGGTTCTCGCCGGCCGAATCGCGCCACACCGGGTCGCGTTTCTTGAGGAAGGGGTCGTCGCCCAGGATCTCGGCCCGCTGCGCCATGCCGTCGATGAACTCGTCGGGCATGCCCCGCAGGGTGCGCACCGGGACGCCGAGGGCGAGGAGGCCGTAGAACGTGAAGGCGAGGTTGAGCGTCACCTTCGGCTTCACCAGGGTGACCTCGCCCGGGTAGTCGGCCTCGCCCTCGGCGCGGGCCACGTCCTTGAGGCGCGGGGCGCGGCGGCGCACCAGCGCCTCGCCGCGCTCCGGGTCCTTCCAGCGCGCGGCGGTGGTGACGAGCGGCCGCAAGCCCTCCACGAAGGCCCGGCCCTCGGTTCCGTCCCCGCGCACGGTCAGGAAGAAGGCGCGGGCCGTGGGGAAGCCCTGCCGGCCATAGGCCCGCAGGATGCCGCCCTGGATGTCGGCGAGGTCGAGGAGGGTCGTCATGCCGTGGGTTCCGGGCGAGGTGCGGCGCGCAGGCCGGGATCGGTCGGGCGGGTGCGGAGCGGCGGCGTCAGCTGCCGATCACCCCGGGGGCCTGCGTCGGGCCGGCGATGTCCGTCGGGCGGTGGGTGGCGAGGAACTGCCGGAACGCCGCCCCGCGCGCCGGCAGGGTGGCCCCCTGCTGGGCGATGGCGAAGCGGGTGAAGGCCTGCTGCAGGTAGAGCGCCTTCAGCACGTCCCGCAGGGTCGCGTCCGGCGCCGCCGGCAGCGGCCGGGCGCCGCGGCGCATCACGATCCAATAATCGACCGCGACGCCCGCGAGGCCGAGCACCAGCGCCAGGATCAGGCCGGTCGGCCAGCGCACGAGATGGAACAGGGCGGCCAGCAGCGGCAGCGCCACTCCGAGCGCCGGCGGGGCGATCACCAGCCAGCGCGAGGGCGACGACAGGGGCGGCGTGGCGATCCAGTAATCGTTGAACGGCATCGTCGTCTCGACCTGGCACGGCAGCAGGAAGTCGGCGAAGGTCTTGGCATCGTGAACCTGACGGAAGCCGTGGCAGAAGCGGAACACCGCCTCGAGCTCGCGCGGCATCAGCTCCCAAAGCTCCTCGCAATAGCGCCGCGCCGGGTCGGATCCCTCCGGGTCGAAGTCGATCATCACCAGGAGGTAGGGGCAGGCGAGGACGTCATTGGCCTGCGGGATCAGCAGGTCAGTCTGATGCACGGCGTCCGCCACCGCGTCGCTGTGGTCGCGCCCGTTGAAGAACGGCTGGTCGAGCACGACGAAACGGGCGAAATGCGTGCGTAGCGAGCGGGCGAAGGGGCTCTGGATCCCGACCTTCACCGCCTCCGGCGATTGCAGGGCGGTGGGCAGCGTCTCCAGCGCCTCGCGCACCATGTGGACGGGGGAGCTGCGCAGGCCCTCGTGCTCGACGATGACGTCGTTCTCGATCGGCACGATCGCGGTGAAGAAGTAGTGGCCGCCGTCGAGGTTCGGCATCTCGGCTCTCCTGGTCAGCGCGTCCGGTCAGCTGTCGTGGCGGCGCGCGGCGCTGCGGCGGGTGCGGCCCTTGATCAGGGCCTCGACGGTGGCCCGGACCTCGCCGGCCTGCGAGGCCGACGCGTCGGCGCGCGGGGCGGCCTGGATGCTCTCCAGGGCGGGCTCCTCGCCGTCCGGGGCGGGTGCCTCGCTTTTCGGGATGGGCGCCGCCTGGACGACCTCCACCGGCGGCGGGCCGCTGCCGTCCCGGCCCCAGCGGGCCCGCACCATGGCGCAGCGATGCAGGTCGGCGATCGCGGTGTCGCGGCTCGCCACCGGCCCGTAGCCCGGCGTGCCGAGGCAGCCCTGGTTCTCGGCGAGCACCGCGTCGAAGGCCGCCGCGAGGGCGTCGTCGTCGCTGTCCTGCCTCACCGCCCGCAGAGCGGCGGCGAGCTGGAGCGCCAGCTTGATGTCGCGCTGGCCGCTGCCCGGCGTCGCGTTGTAGTAGTAGCCGGTATCGACTTGGTTCGCCCGGATGTACGACTTGAACGGGGTGATCGGGATCGAGTTCGGATACTTGGTGCTGCAGTACCAGAACAGGTCGAGCCCGTTGGGAATGCCGTCCGCGAACGCGTCGATGTACTGGTCCCAGGTGCCGTTGAAGTTGCTGCAGAACAGCATGTAATCGTTGGCGAGCACCTGCTTCGGCTGGCCGCGCTGGGGCCACTGGTCGCGCCGGATGATCACCCAGCGGGCGAAGTGGATCAGCGACAAGCCGAGAAGACCCGACAGAGTTCCGGGAAAGACCCGCGCGACCATGAAGATGAAGCGATTGAGCCAAGTCCATCGTGGCCGGATCGGCGTCACGACGTTCATGCCATAGGCTTTGCCCGCCACGTTCGACATGTGCCCGTCCCCGATTCGTGCGGAGACACTATCACAACCTAGAGCGACATCAATCCGGAGCAGAACCCGGGCCGATGGAAAATCGACCGGTGCGCGAACGGCGGGTGCCAGCGGCTGATGTTCTAACGCGAATTGATGGCGACGGCGCGTCTTGGCGAAGATACGGCGAGCGACGATGCCGTGGATTGGGGAGTGATCTATTGGGAGCGTAACTAGACCATGTGACGGACGGCGGACACGAATGTGCGCCGCCGCCCGCCGGTTCAGCCCACCGGCCGCTCGTCGGCGATGACCTTGCCGTCGTTGGGCAGGCTGCCGGGGGCGACGATCTCGACCGTGCCGCGCAGCTTCGTCACCGCCCGCAGGGTCTCGGCCACCGCCTCGGCCAGGGCGGCGTCGCTCGCGCCGGACTCCGCCCGCAGGGTCATGACGTCGGCCTCGTCGGCCCGGGTCACCACCAGGCGCAGGCGCCCGAGCTCCGGGTGGCGGCGGGCGATCTCGGCGACCTGCTCGAGGCGCACGAACATCCCCTTCACCTTGGCGGCCTGGTCGGCCCGGCCCATCCAGCCGCGGATGCGCTCGCCCCCCGGCAAGGCCGCCGTGAGGTCGCCGAGCGCGTAGCGGATCAGCGGCCGGTCGAGGTCGAGCACCGTGACGACGATCTCGCCGACCTCGCCCTCCGGCACCGGATCGCCGGTGCCGGGCCGCACGATCTCGAGGATCAGCCCATCGCTGACGAGGAGGCCCGGGTCCCCCGGCGTCTCGTAGGCGATGAAGCCGACATCCGCCGTGGCGTAGGCTTGGGCTGCGGCGATGCCGCGCTCCCGGAACTCGGCCTGGAGCGAGGGCGGGAAGGCGGCGCCCGAGACGAGCGCCTTCGTGAGCGACGACACGTCCCGCCCGGCCTTGGCGCCGGCATCGAGCAGCACCTTGAGGAAGTCCGGCGTGCCGACATAGCCGGCGGGCCTATAGGCCTCGATCAGGTCGAGCTGCTGCTCGGTATTGCCGGGCCCGGCCGGGATCACCGCGCAGCCGAGCGCCCGGGCGGCCGTGTCGAAGATGAAGCCGCCCGGCGTCAGGTGATAGCCGAAGGTGTTGAGCACCACCTCGCCGGGCTTGAAGCCCGCGGCCGCGAGCGCCGGCGCGCCGCCCCACGGATCCTCCCCGGCCCGCTGCGGCTCGAAGATCGGCCCCGGCGAGGTGAACAGGCGGGGAAATTCTCCGGCCGGCCCCGGCACGAAGCCGCCGAAGGGCAGGGCCTCGCGCTGGCGCGCCGGCATCTCGCCCTTGCGCAGGACCGGCAGGCGGGCGAGCGCCGCCCGGTCGGTCACGGTGGCGGGGTCGAGCCCGGCGAGGTGGGTGGCGTAGGCGGGGGCCTTCAGGGCGGCCGCCAGGGCGCCGGGGAGGCGGGCGAGGAGGGCGGATTGGGGCATCGTGGGGCGTTCTCCCGGGAGATGGTCCGCGCGTTGGCCGCGCGGTTGCGTCAGGGTTGAAGGGAAGGGCCCGTGATGACGAAGGCTGCGTGCTTGCCCGTCAATCCGAGCCCCGGTACACGAGGCATCATCGATGCCGTAACGTCATGGCGCGCATACAGCAGCATCCCGAGTTTGCGGCGTGGTTCTCGAGGCTGCGCGATGCGGCGGCGTTCGCTCAGATCGCCAAGAGAATCGACCGGCTGGTGCTCGGCAATCCGGGCGACGTGGCTCCGGTCGGCGATGGCGTGAGCGAGATGCGCGTTCATGTCGGCCCTGGCTACCGAGTCTACTTCGTGCGTCGCGGAGAGGACATCGTCGTTCTCCTGTGCGGGGGCGATAAGTCCTCCCAGTCGCGCGACATCCGACGGGCGAAGGCCTTGGCAGCGGCCCTCTGAACGTCGATGGTGACCATCATGACAAACGTCCTGCTCACCCCCTACGATACGGCGGACTACCTCGACAGCCCGGAGCGGATCGCCGCCTACCTCGAAGCGGTGCTCGCCGAGGACGACCCGGCGCTCGTTGCCCGCGCGCTCGAAGCCGTCGCACGGGCGCGCGGCCTCGCTCGTGGAGACGTGCAGGCGGGGGTTACGCATCTGGCTGCCGTCACCGACCTGCTGCACCGGCTCGGGCTCAGGATGAGCGTCGCACCGCTTGGAACATCCTGAGTCGGCCTTGTCTGCGATCTGAACTCTGCGGTTCCTTTCTCTCCGGGCCCGTCGGGTGGAGACCGCAAAGCGCGTCACAGGCCGATGCGATCGAGGTCGCGCAGATCCTGCGCCAGGTCCGCCTGATCGTGATCGGCGGAGATGCCGCGCTCCTTGAGGAAAGCGTCGAGCGCCATCCGGGTGCCGAAGCTGAGGCGGCGGCGCAACTCGGGCTGGGTCAGACGCCCGGCCTGGAATTCCTCGACCGCGAGTTCTTCCAAGGCGCGCCGGGCGAATGCGTCTCCGTCCGCCTCCATCCGCATCACCTCACTCCGCCCGCGCCAGCAGCCGCTCCGCCCGCCGCAGGTGCGGCCGGTCGAACATCTCGCCGTCGATCCCGACGACGCCGACGCCCGGCGCCGCGGCGAAGGCCGCCACGATCGTCCGCGCCTGGGCGATCGCCGCATCGGTCGGCGTGAAGGCCTCGTTGATCACCGCGACCTGCGCCGGGTGGATCGCCATTTTGCCGACGAACCCGTCGCGCCGTGCCGCGCGGCACTCGCGGGCGAGGCCCTCGAGATCGCGGAATTGGGCATTGATGGTGTCGATGGCGTCGACCTCCGCCGCGGCGGCCGCCATCAGGGTCAGGTTGCGGGCGAGCTGGAACGGCGCGCTCCAGGCGCCGTCCTCGCCCCGGTTGGTCTCGGCGCCGATGTCGGCCGAGAGGTCCTCCGCGCCCCAGGTGATCCCGGAGAGCCGCGGGCTCGATCCCGGCAGGGTGGACAGCGCGAACACCGCCCGAGCGGTCTCCGTCGCGATCGGCAGGATGCGGGTGGCGCCGTCGGGAAGACCGTGTTCGGCCTCGTAGACCGCGAGGCGGGCGCCGAGATGCGCCACCGAGGGACCGCCCTCGGCCTTGGGCAGCATGATCCCGTCGGGGGCATGCGGCATCACCGCGGCGAGGTCGTCCTCGGTGAGGCCGGTGTCGAGGGCGTTGACGCGGATGTAGAGCTTCGGCCTGCCGGCCTGGTCCCGCATCCGCGCCAGGAAGCCGGCTGCGACCTCGCGGGCCTTCGGCTTCTCGGCCGGCGCGACGGAGTCCTCCAGGTCGAGGATCAGGGCATCGGCCCCGACCTCCAGGCCCTTCTCCTGCTTGCGGGAGGAATCGCCGGGCACGAACAGCATGGAGCGCATGACGGGGAGCCTGCCTGGTCTGATGATCTTATTCCACTCGCGACCGGAGCATGAGGCTGCGGGTGGGACGTGAACGAGACGCGGATGACCTGTGCTCGCAGGTCGAGCCGTAGTCGGAACCTGTCTGAATTGATGGGCCTGCATGAAGCCCTCTTCGTCATCCCGGGGCTCGCTGCAAGCGAGAACCCGGGATCCATAACCGCTGACAGTTCAGGACAAGGCGACCGGCGTTCCGCTTCATCCGGAAGCGTCAGCGGTTATGGATCCCGGGTTCCGCTGCGCGGCCCCGGGATGACATGGAGGGCGTCATCGCCGTCGGGGCCAAGAGAAGTCGGGGTCAAGAGAACGAGCGCTCAGGCCACAGGGCGCTTGCGCATCATCGCCTGGCGCCGGCACTCGGCCACCAGCGTGCCGTCCTGCTTGTAGGCGCGGTGGACGAACTCGACGATGCCGGCCTCCGGCCGCGAGCGCGATTCGCGCTTGGCGACGACCTCCGTCGTCACGTTCACCGTGTCGCCCTCGAACAGGGGCGCGGGAAAGCGCGTCTCGGTCATACCGAGATTGCCGATCGTGGTGCCGACCGTCGTGTCGTTGACCGAGATACCGATCATCAGCCCGAGGGTGAACAGCGAGTTCATCAGCGGTTTGCCCCACTCGGTCTCGGTGGCGCAGAAATGCGCGTCGATGTGGAGCGGCTGCGGGTTGAGGGTCATGTTGGAGAACAGCATGTTGTCCATCTGCGTCACCGTGCGGGTGAGGCGATGGCGGAGCGTCGCGCCGACCTCGAAATCCTCGAAGTACAGGCCGCCGCGCGGATGGATAGAAGCGGGAAGCGGGCTCACGCGGCATCCTCCGTCGTCAGGGTGATCAGGCGGGCGCCCTCGGCGACCTGCTGGCCGGCCTCCGCGGCGACCTCGGCCACGGTGCCGTCGGCGGGGGCCGTCAGCGCGTGCTCCATCTTCATCGCCTCGACCACGGCGAGGCGCTGGCCGCGCACGACCCGGTCGCCGGGGGCGACCAGCACGGCGACGAGGCGGCCGTGCATCGGCGCCTTGATGGTGCCGCCCTGGTCGATGTGGTCGAGATCGACCGCGAAGGGATCGGGCGGGGAGAGGGCGATCTGGCGGCCCTCGGAGAGGACCAGCACGCCGTTCGGTGCCTCGACCACCGCCAGGGAGGCGGGCTCGGGCGACGGGGCGCCATACTCCACGCTCGGCCCGGAGGCGCCCCAGTGCAGCACGGCCTCGGTCGGCTCGCCCTCGAGCACGAACGGAAACACCTGGCGGCGGGCCTCGCCGAGCTGGAACCCGTCCGCCGCATCCCAGGGCGAACTGGCGCCGGCGGGAGTCGCCCGCGCCACCAGCGCCCGGATGCCAGCGCGGATCGCGCCGTCGCGGTGCGGGCTCGGCGCCGTCAGGGCGGCGAGGTCGCGGTCGATGAAGCCGGTATCGAAGTGGCCTTCGCGAAAATCGGGCGCCTCGGCGAGCGCCTTGAGGAAGGCGACGTTGGTCTTCGGCCCCGCCACCCGGGTGCGGCCCAGCGCCTCGGCGAGGCGATCGAGAGCCTCGATGCGGGTCGCCCCGTGGGCGATCACCTTGGCGATCATCGGGTCGTAGAACGGCGTCACCCGGTCGCCGGCGCGCACGCCGGTATCGACCCGGATGCCGTCGCCCGAGGGCAGGTCGAGGGCCCGCAAGGGGCCGGTCGAGGGCAGGAAGCCGTGATCCGGGTCCTCGGCGTAGAGCCGCGCCTCGACGGCGTGGCCGTGGATGGTCAAGCCCTCCTGGCCCACCGGCAGCGTCCCGCCGGAAGCCACCCGGAACTGCCACTCGACGAGGTCGTGGCCGGTGATCGCTTCGGTCACCGGGTGCTCGACCTGGAGCCTCGTGTTCATCTCCATGAACCAGAAGCCGTCGGGGCGCAGGTCCTCGCGGCCGTCGGCGATGAACTCGACCGTGCCGGCGCCGACATAGCCCACCGCCTTCGCCGCCTCGACCGCGGCGCGACCCATCGCGGTGCGGACCTCATCGGGCATGCCGGGGGCGGGCGCCTCCTCGATCACCTTCTGGTGGCGGCGCTGGAGCGAGCAGTCGCGCTCGAACAGGTGCACGGCGTTGCCGTGGGCGTCGCAGAAGACCTGGATCTCGACGTGGCGCGGCGACAAAATATACTTCTCGACCAGCACCCGCGGGTCGCCGAAGGCGTTCTGCGCCTCGCGCTGGGCCGAGGCGAGGGCGTCCGCGAAGCCTTCCGGCCCCTCGACCCGGCGCATGCCCTTGCCGCCGCCGCCGGCCACCGCCTTGATGAGGACGGGGTAGCCGATCGCAGCGGCCTCCGCCGCGAGGAAATCCGGGTCCTGGCGGGCACCGTGATAGCCCGGCACCACCGGCACGCCGGCTTGCGCGACGAGGGCCTTGGCGGCGTCCTTGAGGCCCATGGCGCGGATGGCCGAGGCCGGGGGACCGACGAAGACGATGCCGGCCTCGGCGCAGGCGTCGGCGAAGTCCGGCCGCTCGGAGAGGAAGCCGTAGCCCGGATGGATGCACTCGGCCCCGCTTGCCCGCGCGGCCTCGATGATACGGTCGATGCGCAGATAGGACTCGGCGGCCTGGGCCGGGCCGAGCAAAAAGGCCTCGTCGGCGAGCGCGACGTGCAACGCGTCGCGGTCGGCCTCGGAATGGACCGCGATGGTGCGCATCCCGAGGCGTTGGGCGGTGCGGATCACCCGGCAGGCGATCTCGCCGCGATTGGCGATGAGGACGGAGGCGAGGCGGCGTGTCGTCATGGCGTCCTCACATCCGGAACAGGCCGAACCGGGTCTCCGGTACCGGCGCGTTGAGGCAGGCCGAGAGCGACAGGCCGAGCACCCGGCGCGTCTCTTCCGGCAGGATGATGCCGTCGTCCCACAGCCGGGCGGTGGCGTAGTAGGGCGAGCCTTCCTCCTCGAACCCGGCGCGGATCGGCGCCTTGAACGCCTCCTCCTCCTCCGGGCTCCAGGCGCCGCCCCCGGCCTCGATGTTGTCGCGCCGGACGGTGGCGAGCACGCTCGCCGCCTGCTCGGCGCCCATCACCGAGATGCGTGAATTCGGCCAGGCGAACAGGAAGCGGGGCGAGTAGGCCCGGCCGCACATGCCGTAATTGCCCGCCCCGTAGGAGCCGCCGACGATCAGCGTGAGCTTCGGCACCGCCGCGGTCGCGACCGCGGTCACGAGCTTGGCGCCGTTCTTGGCGATGCCGCCGGCCTCGACCTCGCGCCCGACCATGAAGCCCGAGATGTTCTGGAGGAAGACCAGCGGGATTCGGCGCTGGCAGCACAACTCGATGAAGTGCGCCCCTTTGAGCGCGCTCTCCGAGTAGAGGATGCCGTTATTGGCCAGGATCCCGACCGGCATGCCGTGCAGCCGCGCGAACCCGGTGACGAGCGTGGTGCCGTAGAGCCGCTTGAACTCGTCGAATTCCGAGCCGTCGACGAGGCGGGCGATCAGCTCGCGGGCGTCGTACTGCTTGCGCAGGTCGGTCGGCACCAGGGCGTCGAGATCGGCGACGTCGTAGGCGGGGTCGACCGGGGCCGCGATGTCAAGATCCGGGCGCTTGACGGTATTGAGGCCGCCGACGATGCGGCGCAGGATCGCGAGCGCGTGGGCATCGTCGGTGGCGTAGTGGTCGGCGACGCCCGACAGGCGGGCATGGACGTCGGCGCCGCCGAGGTCCTCGGCGCTCACCACCTCGCCGGTCGCGGCCTTCACGAGAGGCGGACCGCCGAGGAAGATCGTGCCCTGGCGGCGCACGATCACGCTCTCGTCCGACATCGCCGGCACGTAGGCGCCGCCGGCGGTGCACGACCCCATCACGCAGGCGATCTGCGGGATGCCGGCGGCCGACATCTGCGCCTGGTTGTAGAAGATCCGGCCGAAATGCTCGCGGTCGGGAAAGACCTCGGTCTGCTGCGGCAGGTTGGCGCCGCCGGAATCGACGAGGTAGAGGCAGGGCAGGCAGTTCTGGAGCGCGATCTCCTGCGCCCGCAGGTGCTTCTTGACCGTGAGCGGATAATAGGTGCCGCCCTTGATGGTGGCGTCGTTGCAGACCACCATCACCTCGCGGCCCGCCACCCGGCCGATGCCGGTGATGAGGCCGGCGGCGTGGATGTCGTCGCCGTATAGCCCGTTCGCGGCGAGCCCGCCGAGTTCCAGGAAGGGCGAGCCCGGATCGAGCAGGCGCAGGACCCGGTCGCGGGGCAGGAGCTTGCCGCGGGCGACGTGGCGCTCGCGGGCCCGCTCCGGCCCGCCGGCGGCGGCCCTGGCGCGGTGGGCCTTGAGGGTCTGGCGCAGCTCGCTCCAGGCCGCACGGTTCTGCTCCGCCGCCCCGGAGGCGAGGTCGGCGCTGGTGGGGATGACCGGCATCGGCTTCAGACCTCAGGCGGACTTCGTGAAGAGCTCGCGGCCGATCAGCATCCGGCGGATCTCGCTGGTGCCGGCGCCGATCTCGTAGAGCTTGGCGTCGCGCAGGAGCCGCCCGGTCGGGTAGTCGTTGATGTAGCCGTTGCCGCCGAGCAGCTGGATCGCGTCGAGGGCGCATTGCGTCGCCCGCTCGGCGGCGTAGAGAATCGCGCCGGCGGCGTCCTCGCGGGTGGTCTCGCCGCGGTCGCAAGCCTGGGCCACCGCGTAGACGTAGGCCTTGGCGGCGTTGGTCGAGACGTACATGTCGGCGAGCTTGCCCTGGACGAGCTGGAACTCGCCGATCGGCTGGCCGAACTGCTTGCGCTCGTGGACGTAGGGCATCACCACGTCGAGGCAGGCCTGCATGATGCCGAGCGGCCCCGCCGCCAGCACCGCCCGCTCGTAATCGAGGCCCGACATCAGCACGTTGACGCCGCGGCCGACCGTGCCGAGCACGTTCTCTTCCGGAATCTCGCACTCCTCGAACACCAGCTCGCACGTGTCCGAGCCGCGCATGCCGAGCTTGTCGAGCTTCTGGGCTGTCGAAAAGCCCTTCATGCCCTTCTCGACCAGGAAGGCGGTGATGCCGCGCGATCCCGCCCCCGGGTCGGTCTTGGCGTAGACCACCAGCGTCTCGGCGACGGGACCGTTGGTGATCCACATCTTCGAGCCGGTCAGGACGTAGCGGTCGCCCTTCTTCTCGGCGCGGGTGCGCATCGATACCACGTCCGAGCCGGCGCCCGGCTCCGACATGGCGAGCGCCCCGACATGCTCGCCGGAGATGAGCTTCGGCAGGTACTTGTGCTTCTGCGCGTCCGAGCCGTTGCGGCGGATCTGGTTGACGCACAGGTTGGAGTGCGCGCCGTAGGACAGGCCGACCGAGGCGGAGGCCCGCGACACCTCCTCCATCGCCACGCAATGGGCGAGGTAGCCGAGGCCGAGGCCGCCATACTCCTCCTCGACCGTGATGCCGTGGAGGCCGAGCGCCCCCATCTCGGGCCAGAGGTCGCGCGGGAAGGTGTTGGTGCGGTCGATCTCCGCGGCCCGCGGCGCGATCTTGTCTTGCGCGAAGCTGCGCACGCTGTCGCGGATCGCCTCGGCGGTCTCGCCCAGGCCGAAATTGAACTCACGCGCGGCGTTCGGGATCATCGGCGCCCTCCCTGGATTTTCTCCATTCATACGAACGATCGTTTTTTAAAACAAGCCTGCTCGCGCCGTCCGCGGGGCGCGGTGGCTCGCCCGCGCGGGAGGGCATGCGATGACCGGCGTCGAGTGGGCGATCGTGAATAGCCGGCAGGCCGAGGCCGCGCTCGCCCCCGGCCGGATGTGCACGGAAAACCCCTGCAGCGGCGTTTCCGTGCGCGCCAACAATCCGACAGGGTTTGTCGTGCAAGCATCGCGGCCGAGGCCTGAAGGGCGCGCGCGTCGGCGACCATGCTCGCCACCCTGTCGGCAAACACATGTTTCCCGTACAGCCAAGCGTGACAGTCTGAATGACCGCACGCGGTCGAAAGCGACCGCTCGAAGCGCAATGGAGATCGCTCCGCATCAAGAGACTGGCTGATCCCGATCGGCTACGATCCCAGCCATGTGCAACCTCTACAGCTCCGCCCGTTCCCAGGACGAGATCCGGCGCAACTTCCCCGTCGAACGTTATGAGATCGCCAATCTGCAGCCGCTGCTCCGACGCTTCCCCAACCAAATCAGCGTCAGGCATTGCCCCAACGCCCACAGCGCCCGCCGCTTACAAATCCGTCAAGCTACGTCCCCCGAAATGGGGTCTTGGCACGACACTTCCGACTTCGCTAGGGATATCAATGTTGCAGAACCACTCCCATGGAGGCAGGTCCAAGCTTTATAGCCGCTCCGCTTTGTTGTATGGTATCGCGCCAAAAGGCGTGCCGGAGGGACGGCATGGCAGACATCTTCTTCTCCTACCAGAGCAATGATCGCGAGCGAGTGCGTCCCATTCACGATGCCCTTGAAGTGCAAGGGTTCGAGGTGTTCTGGGATCAAGAAGTGCCGCTAGGTAAAGATTGGGATAGCTGGATCCGACAGCATCTTAGAGTGTCAAAATGCGCGGTTGTGTTTTGGTCTTCCGCGTCCGTCGCTTCCAAAATGGTTCGCCATGAGGCTACAGTTGCCGATGGAATGGGCAAGCTCGTCTCCGTTTTACTGGAGTCACTTACGCCTGATCAATTTCCGATGGGAATGTACACCACGCAAGCTATAAACTTAGCCGATTTGAAAGGCGATTTTGAGCAAGACCGATGGAAACAATTCCTTCGCGAAATTAAAACCAAGCTAATGCCTACCTGGGCGCAGCAGCAAATTGTTGAGCTTGAGGCCGGGCTGCACCTCCACAGTACTCGACGCCTGCAAGCAGAAGTGCGAGAAAACACTTGGAAGGAAATTGCAACAAAGGAAGCCGATAGCAGGCGGCAGTTAGAACAAGAACGCGACGAGGCTGTCGTCACAGCCCGAACGCTTAAGTCCATCCATGAAGAAATAAATATCGCAAAATCTGAGAGCGAAACGCGAGTATCTGAATTATTGCTGCAAATAAAAAAAGCAGAAGATCAAATCAGTCAGGAGCGTGAGCATGCTGCCAATGCAGAAGATGCGCACAAATTTGAGATAAATGACTTAAAGGACGCGCGATCGAAAGTTGAGCTGCGGGCAGCCGATCTGCTCAAACGTTTATATGCGACGGAGGGGCAGGTACATGCAGCTCAAGAAGAAGTGACCGCACTCAACAAAAAAATCAGCGAGCTGCAAGATACAATAAGGACCCTGGGGTCTCAACCGTCTGGGCGTAGCTTTTCAGCGAAAATAAGAATATTTCATTTGATGTCAGTGATTTCAGCATTGATGATCCTGAGTTTCTGGGCGTATCGGCCAGTACTTAATAACGAGTGGGCGCAACGTACAGCGAAGGTTGAGGAGCTCGAAGCTCAGATCAACGCTTTGAAGCTAGCAAAGTCTGACAGCGACAAAAAGGTGAACGATTTCAAAATTCAGGCTGACGGCCTGAGTCGCGCAAAGGGAGCAAGCGATATAATCGTAACAGACCTCACACAACGTCTGAACACATATCAATATACCCCTCAATTTTCAAATGAAAAGAATGAAAAAAATCTGTCTGAAGATCAATCGAATGTTGCCACATCGGCATCGTTCGAGATAAAATCGGGAATTGATATCGGCGGATCCCCGTTCAGAACTATAAAAAATATAACAATTAATGATTGTAGATCTCAGTGCTCTATTGCAGGTGGATGCAACGCCTTTTCTTTTGCAAAGGCGAGTAGCTGGTGTTACCTACACGCCAAAAGTGATCAGCGTTATGATAACCAAGACTATGACTCTGGTTTTCGAAATCTGGTGACGCTTGAGACGCCAAAGAAGCCATCGTTGACTCAAGGACCTAGCCCTATTGCTGGAGAAGTGTTCAATATCAAGAACAATACGGAAATCAAAGGGAATTCCATCGATACGTTGAAGTACATTAGCATCGAAAAATGTCAAACATCCTGTATCGATAATAGGCAATGCAGTGGTTTTAGTTTTGCAAAGTCTAGTAAATGGTGCTATTTATATAATAATACTGCGCCGCAGGCTGAAAATAAAGATTATGTTTCTGGCTTTAAAAATAGGTAATTGTGTTTGAATTATTTGATCGTAAGTTCGATCGAGGCGTAACGAAGGCGAGGAGATGATGCGCTTCGCACTTGCTGAGAGCTAACTTCACTAATTTCTATGGGAAATGGGGTGCCGCGACCCGGTACGGCTGAGCCGCTAGAAGCCGATCACCGAGACCGCTTGCACATTGGCGGCGCAACCGCTGCTATGGATCGTAAGCAGATCCATAAAGAGCTCGTCCGCGTCAGGTGTCAGCCAACATGCCCGACTGGCCATCTCGGATAACGGAAAACACCTGTTTTCCGTACAGCCGAGCCTGATTTCCGGGATGGCCGCAACGGATCGAAATTAGCCTCCCGCACAGCCAGGCTTCCCTCCCAGCTCTACCCCCGCGCCGCCGCCCGGGCGATCCGCGCCGCCCCCGGCCCCGCTGCCGCGGCCTGCGTCGCCGCCCGGGCCCGCGCCGCCCGGTGGCTCGCATGCGTGATGGCGATCGCCAGGGCGTCGGCGGCGTCCGCGGTGTCGGCGGTCGCCTTCGGCAGGAGGAAGCGTACCATGGCGCCGACCTGGTCCTTCTCGGCGTGGCCGGCGCCGACCACGGTCTTCTTCACCAGGTTGGCGGCGTATTCCGCCACCGGCAGGCCGGCCAGAGCCGGCACCAGCAGGGCGACGGCGCGGGCATGGCCGAGCTTCAGGGTCGCCTGGGCGTCCTTGTTGACGAAGGTCTCCTCGACCGCCGCCTCGTCGGGGGCGAGCGTGGCGACAACCTTGGTCAGGCCCTCGTGCAGGGTGCGCAGGCGGGTGGCGAGGTCGTCGTCGCCGTTCGAGGTCACGGTGCCGCTCGCCACGAAGGCGAGGCGGGTGCCCGTGACGGTGATCAGACCCCAGCCGGTGCGGCGCAGGCCCGGATCGATGCCGAGGATGCGGATCGGTTCGCTCATCGCCGCTCGAATGTCCTTGCCGTGGATGCAGGCGGCGCCCGCATCATGCCGCGAAACCGTCCCGGCGCGAAGCGCCGCCTCCGTAGCCAGGAACCGGCGCCGCCACCGCGGGACGTTCCGTGAACACTCTTGGGACCAACACCTTGACGAACCGTAGCCGTGGCGGCGTGGTGGCATCATGTCGCTCGACCTCGCCACTCTCCTGCCCCTCGATGCCCGGGCCATCACCCTGTTCCTCGCTGCCCTGGTCGGCGGGCTGGTGCGTGGCTTCACCGGGTTCGGCTTCGCGATGGTGTTCGTGCCGATCGCGGCCGCCGCGGTCGGTCCGGCGGCGGCGGTGGGGCTGATCTGGGTCGTCGACGCGCCGTTCTCGCTGTGGTTCGGCGCCCGCTCCGCCCGGCGGGCGACCTGGCGCGAGGTGGTCCCGCTGCTCGTCGGCTCCACGCTCCTGCTGCCGGTCGGCGTCTGGCTCCTCACCCGGCTCGACCCGGGCCTCACCCGCTGGATCACCGCCGGGGCGATCCTGCTGGCCCTCGCCGCCCTCGTCTCGGGCTGGCGCTACCGCGGCGTGCCCTCGCTGCCGCTCTCGCTCGCCACCGGCGGCGCCTCGGGGCTGGCGAGCGGCTTCGCGGCTCTGGGCGGCATGCCGCTGGCCGTCTTCTGGCTCGCCAGCCAGCGCGCCTCGGCGGGACAGGTCCGCGACAACTTGATGGCCTATTTCGGCCTCTCGACCCTGGTGTCGGGCGTGGTGTTCACGGCGACCGGGGTGCTGTCGGGCCCCCGCTTCGCCGAGGCCCTGCCGCTGCTCCTGCCCTACGGACTCGGCCTCGCGGTCGGCTCGCACGGCTTCCGCCTCGCCTCCGACCGGGTTTTTCGGGCCGTGGCCTATACAGTGATCCTGCTGGCGGTCTGCCTGGCGCTGCCGCTGCGCTGAGCAGAGTTGCACGGAGAAACTCGTAACCGGGGCAAAATCGCGGGCGGTCAGGCTGGTGAGGTCTGCCTGACCAAGTCTGCGAGAGGTGGGATGGGTGGCCCGTGATCGGGGATGCCGA
>NZ_JBEXZS010000004.1:0-29669 GCF_040593685.1 Methylobacterium sp. EM32
CGACCCGCGGGCTCACCCCCGAGGAGTACCGCCGCAAGTGGGGCCTGCCGCACGACTACCCGATGGTCGCGGCCAACTACGCCGCCCAGCGCTCCGAGCTGGCGAAGAGCATCGGGCTGGGCCGCGGCCGCAACGTCGCGGCGGCCGCCAAGCGGGCCGCTTCCGACGCCGTCGTGACGGCACCGGTCGCCGAGGCGAAGCCGGCCGGGGCCAAGACGGCCAAGCGCGGGCGCGCGCGCAGCGCGTGAGACGCTTCGGAGCGGCCGCGCGGGCGATCCCTGCCCGCATGGTCGCTCCGGCTGGCGACGCGGCGCGACCGGCGGGGGCCGGCCGTGCCGCTCACAGGAGCTTGGCCGCGCCAGGCCGCGCGGCCGACCGGCGGGTTCGCGCGATGCAGGGCCCCGATCGGGACGGTCTTGAGCGCCCGGCGACGGTCTTGGGCGCGCGGCGATGAGCGTCAGGGTTGCCCGGGGGTGAGGACGGCCTGCCGGGATGACGGGCTTGCCAGCCTGGCCGGCCTGCGCTTGTGTCGCGGCCGGGTGGCGCGGGCCGAGGGCACGCCGGGCGCGCCGGGGCCCTTGCGCGGCCGACCCCCCGAGTGCCGCGCCCGCGGGAGGATGACCTGCGGGCCCTCGTCTCCGGAGTCCCCCATGGATCAGGCCAAGCTCGCGGCCCTGCGTGCCCGCTACCTCGACGCGACCGGCGGCGACATCGACGACCCGGATTTCGCCAAGGCCGCCGCACAGCAATTCAGCGAGAGCGACCGGCGCAAGTGGCCCTTCGCCGACCCGGCGACCTTCCTCGACCTGCCGTTCCGCCCCGAGGCCGCGACGCTCCCCGATTTCGGCGGCCTCGACGTGGCGCTGATCGGCGTGCCGATGGATCTCGGCGTCACCAACCGGGCCGGCGCCCGCCACGGGCCCCGCGCGGTGCGGGCGGTCGAGCGCATCGGCCCCTACGAGCACGTGCTGCGGATCACCCCGGCGGCGGAGCTGAAGGCGGCCGATATCGGCGACGTGCCGTTCCGCAGCCGGTTCTCCCTCGAGAGCTGCCACGAAGACATCGAGGCGTTCTTCGCCACCGTGGTCAAGGCGGGCGTGGTGCCGCTCGCGGTGGGGGGCGACCACTCGATCAGCCGCGCGACCTTAAGGGCGGTGGGCGCGTCGCGCCCGGTCGGCATGATCCACATCGACGCCCATTGCGACACCGGCGGCGTCTACGAGGGCTCGAAGTTCCACCACGGCGGACCGTTCCGGCAGGCGGTGCTCGACGGCGTGCTCGATCCGGAGCGCACGATCCAGATCGGCATCCGGGGCGGCGCCGAGTACCTGTGGGAATTCTCTTACGTCTCGGGCATGACGGTGATTCATGCCGAGGAGGTGCCGCGGCTCGGGTTGCCGGCTTTGATCGCCCGCGCCCGGGAGGTGGTGGGCGACGGTCCCACCTACGTCTCCTTCGACGTCGACAGCCTCGATCCGGGCTTCGCGCCGGGCACCGGCACGCCGGAGATGGGCGGGCTCACGCCGCGCGAGGTGCTGGACCTGCTGCGGGGCCTCGCGGGTCTCGACATCGTCGGCGGCGACGTGGTCGAGGTGGCGCCGCAATACGACCCCACCAGCAACACGGCGCAATGCGCCGCGCAGGTGTTGTTCGAGCTCCTGTGCCTGGTGGCGGCGGGGCGTCGTCCCTGAGCACCACGCGGGCCGGGGCTCACCCCCCGGCCACGCCCTGCGCATCGACGTAGAGCGCGTAGAGCGACTGGCTCGCCGCCATGAACAGCCGGTTGCGGTGGCGGCCGCCGAAGCAGAGGTTGGCGCAGCGCTCCGGCAGGCGGATGCGACCGATCAGGGTGCCTTCAGGGTTGTACACCATCACCCCGTCGAGGGCGTCCGAGCCCATGCCCCAGCCGCACCACAGGTTGCCGTCGGTGTCGCAGCGGAAGCCGTCCGGCGTGCCGGGGCCGGCATCGATGTGGACGCGCCGGTTGGTCAGCCGCCCGCCCGGGCCGACGTCGTAGGCGAGGATGCGGCGGTTCGGCTGCGCCCGCGACTCGACGAGGTAGAGGATCGATTCGTCGGGGGAGAAGCACAGGCCGTTCGGCCCGGCGAGGTCGGTGGCGACCGCCGCCAGCACCCCGGTTTCCGGGTCGAGGCGGTAGACGTTCTGGGGCGATTCCGGCTCGGCCCGCTCGCCCTCGTAGTTGCCGAGGATGCCGAAGGGCGGATCGGTGAACCAGACCGCGCCGTCGGAGGCCACCACTACGTCGTTGGGGGAGTTGAGGCGCTTGCCCTCGTAAGCGTCGGCCAGCACCGTGATGGCGCCGTCATACTCGGTGCGGGTCACCCGGCGCCCGCCATGCTCGCAGGTGACGAGGCGGCCCTGGCGGTCGCGGGTGTTGCCATTGGCGAAGTTCGACGGTTTGCGGAACACCGAGACCGCGCCGCTCTCCTCGTCGTAGCGCAGGATGCGGTTGTTCGGGATGTCGCTCCACAGGAGGTAGCGCCCGTCGCCGAACCAGACCGGCCCTTCACTCCAGCGGCAGCCGGTGGCGAGGCGCTCGACCCCGGCGCTGAACACCCGGTAGCGGGCGAAGGAGGGGTCGATGACCTCGATGGCGGGGTCGGGATACCGGGTCGTCGGCGTCCACACGATGGCTGTCCTCCTGCTGCGCTTCCTGGCGCGGCGGACCTTCGAGGGACGCGCGCCGCGATGCAAGTGAGGACTCGGCAAGTGAGGACCCTGCAGGCACGGATCCCGCACGCGCGCCCATCCCGGCCGCGGACGGCCGTGCCCCTCACGACAGCTTGAAGCGGCGCAGCATCAGGAGGTTGCAGGAATCGCAGGCCTCCTTGAACTTGTCGAGGCGCTCGGCCGGCACGAAGGCGTGGTTCCAGGCCGCATCGTCGAAGACGACGTCGCCGTCATGGATCGCCAGGTCCGGCCGCAGCCGGAAATCCAGGTACCCGATCTCGGCCAGGAACGCGCTGAGGAAGCCGCGCTTGGCCGGCCCGACCACCTCGGCGAAGATGAACGGGCGGCTCTTCCTGATCGTCTCGCGGGCGCCGCGGAGGCAGGCGTATTCGTGCCCCTCAATGTCGATCTTGATGACGGAGATCTCGTCCTCGATCTTCATCTCGTCGAGGGTCGTGATCGGCACGGTGATGCGGGAATGAACGTCCTTGAAGCCGGCTTCGAGGGACGCGCTCGTCTCCAGCAATCCGTGGCTCGGATCCGGCAGGTAGAGCGTCGCCGTCCCGATCGTGTCGCTGAGCGCGCTCTCGTGCAGCGTCACGCGCTCCGACAGCGCGTTGATGGCGACGTTGTGCTTGAAGACGGCGACCAGGTCCGGCAGCGGCTCGAACGCCACGATCCGACGGTCGTGGTTCAGCGCGCCGGCCATGACCGTGTAGATGCCGGAATTCGCCCCGATATCGACGAACAGACCCTCGCAGCGGAGATACGTCGCCATCATCACGAACGGGAGCGGCGCTTCGTACTGACCCGTCTGAATCTGGCGGGCGACGAGATCGGTGCCGTCGACGGAATTGAGGAAGAAATGTTTTCCAGCAAATTCTATCTTGATGATGGCCACGGCATTCTCCTCGCCTATATGCAGTAAAGATCTGCATCCCATCTGCAATTTGTTTTTATGTGCACAGCGCATGCGCCGACATTATTAAGTACATTATATAGTTTAAGGCATTCAATCTTGCAAATCGATGTGCAGATGGCTTTGACGCGCGGTCTAGGGATTGTAGATTCTCACGTAGCTCGTGTCACGATTGTGTTGTGTTTGCAACATAGGGAAATTCACGGCGGGGACGAGGTGTCGATCCCGCACGATAAGAAGACTTTCCTTCTGTGATCTTTGGGTTATCCACGCGCCGCGGCGCGGCGACATCCGCGCCGCGTGCCCGGCCGGAGAGATGCCGAGACAGGCACACCGCCTCGTCGCTTGCGTCATGCGATCGTCGTTGCGTCTAGCACGTCGCCTTTCACCGTGACCGGAGCCATGGCGGTTCCCTATCCTTTATCGACGAACCAGCCGCACCGGGCGCAGTCCCCAGATTGGTGGGAGCGTCGCTGGAACGTTTACTAAGTTTCGTTGAAAGTCGAGCGACGATATCGGTCGGTGTTGTTGCCTTTACTCGATGTGTCGCCGTGTGCAGGTGAACCGGGCGCCGACATGATCCGCAGCCGGGTCCGGGAACGGGGGGCGCCGATCTGCTGAAGCCGAGGCTCGATCTGATGATGCATGCGCTTGAGCGATCCTCGATTGGTCCCGTGCTGTGAGGATATCGGAGGACACGTGTGCACGATGGGGCGTGCGAGGGTCGCGCACGCATCGAAAAGGGTTGCCATCGGCATCCGAACGGTGAAGGACGGCGTCGCCCATCCGGTCGCGGCAGCCCGGCATCCGCCGACATCGCGCCCGGCGCGGACGCGTGGGCGGTCGAGCCCGGCTCGCAGGCCGCCACCATCCTCGACGGCGCTTCGCCGCCCCCCGATGATGGGACGTGACCTCGCGCCGTCCGGGCGCGCACCAACGACGACACGGGAGGATGCATGAGCGAGGCAGCGGGAATCCGGGTCGCACTGTCGGGGGCGGGGGGCCAAATTGGGGCGGTGCTGCGGCCGCGGCTCCTCGCCGCCGGGATCGTCCTGCGCTCCGGCGGCGGCCCTGCGCCGCTGACGCCGCTCTCGGAATCCGAGACGGTGACGACGGGCGACCTGCGCGACCCCGCGGCGGTCGACCGGCTGCTCGAGGGCACGGAGGTCCTGGTGCACATGGCCGGCACCAGCGTCGAGAAGCCGCTGCCGGAGGTGATCGAGAACAACCTCGTCGCCCTGCAGGCGGTCTACGAGGGCGCCCGCCGCCATTCCCTGCGGCGGGTGATCTTCGCCAGCTCCAACCACGCCTTCGGCATGCACTCGGTGAACGACCGGCTCGCCATCGACGCGCCGTTCCGGCCCGACGGCGCCTACGGCCTGAGCAAGGCCTGGGGCGAGCTGATGGGGCAGATGTACTGGGACCGGCACGGCATCGAGGGGGTGGCGTTGCGCATCGGCAGCGCCCTGCCGCGGCCGACGGAGTTCCGCCATCTCTCGACCTGGCTCGGCCACGACGACCTCGCCCAGCTCGTGCTGCGCAGCATCGCGGCGCCGGTCCCGGGCTACGTCGCGGTCTGGGGTGCCTCGAACAATCCGCGCAGCTACTGGGACAACAGCGCGGCCGCCGCGGTGATCGGCTACCGGCCGACCCAGTCGGCGGAAGATTGGGCCGAGGAGATCCTCGCTCAGGAAAACCCCCTCGACCCGGTCGCCCGCACCCTCCAGGGCGGCAGCTTCACGACGATCGACTACACGCCGCTGGCCGAGCGGCCGGGGCGGGCAAAGGGCTGAAGTTAGCCGCAGGGCGAACCCTCCCCCCTCCCAAGTCGGGCATGTCCGACTTGGGCTCGTGGATGCGTAACTCGGGCAAGCCCGAGTTACGTCGGGGGGAGGGTTCGGGCGCGGTGTGCGCCCCGAATATTTACACCCCCACCCGCTCGCCCCCCGGCTCCGGCAGGCCCAGCAGCCGCGCCAGGTCCGGTGCCGCGCCTCCCGCCAGCAGGTCCGCCAGGGTATAGCCGTCGAGCACCGCCAGGAAGGCGGCGAGCGCCTCGCCCAGGGCGCGGCGCAGGCGGCAGGCCGGGGTGATGGCGCAGGCCCCCTCGCCGAAGCACTCGACCAGGACCAGGTCCTCCTCGGTCTGCCGCACCACCGCGCCGACCACGATCTCGCCGGGGCTCAGCGCCAGGCGCAGGCCACCGCCGCGGCCGCGGATGGTGCGCACCAGGCCAAGCCGGCCGAGCTGGTGCACCACCTTGGTCAGGTGATTCTCGGAGATGCCGTAGGCCCGGGCGATCTCGGCGATCGAGCTCTGCCGCGGCTCGTTCGCCCCGAGATAGAGCAGCGTGCGCAGGGCGTAGTCGGTGTAGCGCGTCAGGCGCATGGGAGCCTCGCCCGTCTCATAACATGTAATTCCTATACACCTTATAGGGCGCGCCATATAAGATGCATATCGAATGCACCTTTGAGCACGCCATGCCGTCCCCGCTGCGCCCCGCCACCATCGCCCTCGTCAAGGCCACCGTGCCCGCCCTGGAGGTGCACGGCCTCGCCATCACCCGCCGGATGTACGAGCGCCTGTTCCAGGATCCGGCGATGCGCGATCTGTTCAACCAGTCGCATCACGGCGAGACCGGCTCGCAGCCGAAGGCCCTGGCGAATGCCGTGCTGGCCTATGCGCGCCACATCGACGATCTCGGCGCGCTCGCCGGCGCGGTCGAGCGCATCGCCCAGAAGCACGTCACCCTGGCGATCCTGCCGGCCCACTACACGTCCGTCGCCGAGGCGCTGCTCGGGGCGATCCGGGACGTGCTCGGCGACGCCGCGACCCCCGAGATCTGCGCCGCCTGGGGCGAGGCCTACTGGTTCCTGGCCGGCCTCCTGATCGATCGCGAAGCGGCGATCTACCACGATCACGCCGCACGGCCCGGCGGCTGGACCGGCTGGCGCGAGTTCCGCATCGAGAGCGTCACCGCCGAGAGCGAGACGATCCGCTCCTTCGTGCTGGTGCCGGTGGATGGGGGAGCGGTGCTGCGCCACGAGCCCGGCCAATATCTGGGCCTCCGCCTCGACCTGCCGGGAGAGGGTGTGCTCACGCGCAACTACTCGATCTCCTGCGCGCCGAACGACCGGGCCTACCGCATCACCGTCAAGCGCGAAGCGGCGCCCGGCCGTCCTGCCGGCCTGGTCTCGTCCTGGCTGCACGAGACGGCCCAGCCCGGCACGGTGATGAGGGCCGCCGCCCCCGCCGGCGACTTCGTGCTCGATCGCGAATCCTCTGCGCCGGTGGTGCTGGTGAGCGGCGGCGTCGGCCTTACCCCGATGATGAGCATGCTGGAGACGA
This sequence comes from Methylobacterium sp. EM32, assembly GCF_040593685.1. Taxonomy (NCBI): domain Bacteria; kingdom Pseudomonadati; phylum Pseudomonadota; class Alphaproteobacteria; order Hyphomicrobiales; family Methylobacteriaceae; genus Methylobacterium; species Methylobacterium sp. EM32. The sequence goes on from NZ_JBEXZS010000004.1 coordinate 6,956, forward strand.
TCGATGCCGAGATGCCCGAGCGGCCGACCTGGTACGTCCACGGTGCGTTGAACGGCCGGGTCCACGCCATGGCCGCGCACGCCCGGCGGCTGGCCGCCGAGTGCCCGGCGATCCGCCTGCACACGATCTACGAGGCGCCGGAGGCCGCCGATCGGCTCGGCGTCGATCACGACGCCGTCGGCCGCATCACGCCGGAATGGCTGGCCGCCCACACCCCGGCGGCGGAGGCGACCTACTACCTGTGCGGCCCCAAGCCGTTCCTCGCGAGCCTCGTCCACGGCCTCGCGCGCCTGGGCGTGCCGGCGGCGCGCATCCGCTACGAGTTCTTCGGGCCGGCGGACGAGCTGGTGGAGGAGGCGCGCCGTCGGTCTGCGTGAGGTTCAAAAGACGCATATATCCCTCACAATCATGGGTCGAGGAAAATAAGCACAATAAATTGCGCTGCAATTTGCCTATTTTGAATATTATAATAGTATTTATAGCCATTTGTATAAATCGAATGCAGAGCATGTGCCCTCTTCGTTTTACGCGCGTCCTTAAATTATATTATTGCGTAGAATTGAATTATGAGGTAAATTTCGATTTAAAACCGGGAGACTTCGATGTCTGATGGATTTAGGGAATTTATTTCGAGAAATTCCGTCGCCTCATCTTCATCTATGCCTTTAGTGCATACTACGGCATCATATTTTGTCAAATCTATAAGGGAAAGCGATGCATTAATTCCGCAGATTTGCGACGTTTTTGGCACACCATTGACATATTTTTTTGTTGGCCGCCCGGCGTACAGAGTAAAACACGCAGAAGGTCAGGCAGAAGACTGGGAATTACCAAGTTGTTTTATCTTCAGGTATGAAGCTATGGTTAATCCAAAGAGAGTATTTCCCTTTGATAGTGGCGCGTTTTCTACTGGGAGGATGCCAAATTACGTAGGTATGATGGATCGCGACAGTTTCGACGTTGCAAATATTGAAGACGCGCCTCAAAGAGTCATTGGAGCATTTTTTGGTAGTTTAAGTAAATATTTCGAAGGTAAGCCCAAGGACGCTGGTCAATTTGCAAATGAATTTTCTCTTGGAGTTTTCGATCAAGAAGCAAAGGCTGTGCATCGATTGGCATCAGAAAAAAGTCTGTCAACCCTAGATGACAGGCGACTAAGTGTTGAAATGCAATTTGACACTTTGGTAGATTTAAAAGTCGAAAATCCATTGGCGGTGATAATGCCGCTACCTTATTATGCCGATGCAAAATTCAGAGATCATGTAGAGAATGTTTGGAAAGCTACGCCAATATCTTATCCAATATCCTCTCTTAATTCCTGCGAATACCAAGCCCTCATATACGATCGAATGATGACCTTCTATCAAAAGATCGGAGTTCTTTAATGTATATCTTGGCGGGCGCATTTTCACTGACCGAGGACTACAAGAGTCGCCCAACATTTCTAATTCCATATTTTAGATCTATGAGTTCAAATAATTTATTTGTCCAAGATCTAGATCGGGATCATATCATCACCCGGTTTTGTTATTTTGAGCCATATAAATATCAAATTATACATTTTGATTTTGCACATATATATAAAAATAAAGGTGATATTGGAATTATGACTTACTTCACTCCGAGAAAGGGTGTTATAATTGATGATGCAAATGTAATAAAGCATAAATTATCACATAATGAGCTGGAGTACGAAAGCGAGCCATTTTTTGATCTTGATAGGGGCTATCTATTAAGAAACACCGGCGTAATTGAATGCGCGATTGAAAAATCGTCGCGATTTTTTACAAGTCCAATGCATTCAGACTCATGGAGCGGTATTGAAAATGCATCAGCGCATAAATTAAAACAGTATAATAATTCTGGAATCATTTCTTTCGATGAGTTTATCAAGGAGTTACAAGATGTAGGCGAAAATAAATGGTACTATACATGGCTGAAGTATTACGAATTTGCTTCTGATAGGACAAATTTTTTGCGACTCACGCTTGATTATATTAAGAATAATGAAATAAATTCTTCGACCTTTCGAAATATTGTATCGAAAATTATGGACGAACTTCTGAATAATCCAGAAAAAATAGAGGGTGACTCATTTTTTATATATGCCGAAGTAAATCAGTGCGCCCTTATTTGGCTAAAGTCCGAGCTTACTAATCTTAAATCCTCAGCAAACTGGGAGCGCCTTTGGCTTCAGCATGCTTCCTTTTATGATGAGTCGGACGAAGATTTATTGCAGATAGGGATTGATTATTTAAGTATTACGTTGCATCAAAAAAATTTATACACTCAGAAAAGAGCTACTATTTGGAAAACAATATGGGACGGCAGGTTCTATAGAGCTAATCTTATAAAAATCGCGCGCGAGTCTCTGAGCGGTTCAGGGCACAAATCTTCATTTTTAGGATCATTCATTTTAGATCTAAGAAAAACGCGAAACGTAGAATGCATCAAAATTGTATTGGATTGGACATTGTCGACGAAAGATAGATCTATAATTTGGATCAACGCTATTGAAGACGTGCTAACAACCCTGAGAAGCTCTAAAAATATGCAAATCCTTGAGTCTGACTTATTTAAACTATACAATCTTGTAGTACATTGGCTTGAAAGCGGTAAAACTAATTACAACAATTGGACAAATATATACAAACTTGCAAATGGCAGCTTATTCGAGAAAATAGAAAATAAACGGATAAATATGGGCGACATTGCGAAAAAATGGATCCTTAATGCAAATAGCAGTTTACCATCTTGGCCTAATTTCGCCTTGAATTATCTAATGGAGTCACCTCGCGATATATATGTGGCGGACTTGCTGCAAGCTTGGCTGGATAAAAATCAATCTCACAGATTGGCGCTTCCTATAGCAGGGTTGCTAAACGAAACTAGTACCTTGCGCAGCGATAAGTAATGTGTCATATCAATATAAGAAAATTATTAATGCGCATTATCAATAGTAGTGTGCGAGAAGAAAAACCTCTCCTTTCGAACGGTGGCATAAATACTCGCTTTTTAGAAGTCTCACGCCTCCGCCAGCACCCTGGCATTCTCCCGGATCGCCGCCTCGCTCACCGCGATGCCGAGGCCCGGGCCCTGCGGCACCACCACCTCGCCGGCCTCGACCGGCACCCGCGCCTCCAGCACGTCCTCGGTCAGGACGTGATGGGGCATGTAGAACTCGCAGCCGAGCGAGATGCCGGGGGTGGCCGCGATGAGCTGGGTGCCGGCGGCGAGCGCGATGCCGCCCTCCCACAGGGTGCCGCCATAGCCCGGCAGGCCGGCGGTCTCGGCGATCGCCATCAGCGCTTGCGCCTTCAGCATGCCGCCGCACTTCATCAGCTTCACCGACACCGCGTCGGCGGCCCGGCGCCGCACGACCTCGAGCGCATCGGCCGCGTCGAAGCAGCTCTCGTCGGCGAGGATCGGGGTGTCGAGGGCGGCCGTCAGCTCCGCCATCGCGTCGAGGTGGCGGCGCGCCACCGGCTGCTCGATGAAGGTCGGCCGGAAGGCCTCGATGTCGCGCAAGGTGCGCAGGGCCCCGAACGGCGCCAGCGCCTGGTTGTAATCGACGCGCAGATCGATCCCCTCGCCGAAGGCCGCCCGCATCGCTTCGAGATGGGCCAAGTCCTCGGCGTGGGACTTCACCCCGGTCTTCACCTTGAACAGGCGGTGGCCCTCCGCCGTCATGGCGTGCATGCGGGCGAGGTCGGCGTCGAAGTCGGGATCGGCAATCGAGAACGACAGCGGGATCCGGTCCCGCACCCGGCCGCCCAGCAATTCGGCGACAGAGAGCCCGGCGGCGTGGCCGAGGATGTCGAACAGAGCCATCTCCACCGCCGCCTTGGCGTCGGTATGGCCGGTGAGCGCCCGGTCGAGGTCGGCGGACAGCGCCCGGACGTGACGCGCCGAGCGGCCGAGGATCAGCGGGCGCAGGTAGGTGTCGAGGGCCGAGAAGGCGCCCTCGGCGGTGCCGGTGAACACCTCCCAGGGCGCGGCCTCGCCCCAGCCGACGATCCCCTCGCGCGTGGTGAGCCGCAGGAGCACCCGCTTGACCGTGCCCTTGACGTCGCCGACGCCCTGGCGGCGGGCCATCTTGATCGGGCTCTCGATCAGGACGACGCGCAGGTGCTCGATGACGAGCGGATCGGTGAGGGGCATGCGGCTCACGTGAGCCCTCCGTCGACGTGGATGACCTGGCCGGTGACGTAGGACGCGGCCGGGGAGGCGAGAAACGCGATGAATGCCGCGATCTCCGCCGGATCGGCCCGCCGCCTCAAGGGGATGGCCGATTCGAGGGTCGCGATCGCCTCCGCCGACAAGGCCCCGGCGCGCCCCGGATCCTTGCGGGTCAGGCCCGGCGCCACGGCGTTGACGGTGATGCCGTCGGGCGCCAGCTCGCGGGCGAGGCTCCGCACGAGCGCCTCCAGGGCGGCGCGGCCGGCGGAGGAGGCGGCGAACAGGCCGAGATCGGTCCGGTAGAGATGGGCGACGTAGGACGACACCGCGACGATCCGCGGGGCTTGGGCACCCCGCAGCAGCGGCGCGGCGGCCTGCGCGAGGCGCAGGAACGACTCGGCCGAGAGGGCGAGCGCGCTTGCGAGGCTGCCGGGATCGAGGGCGAGCGCGCCGCCGCGCTGCGCCTTGCCGGCGGCGGCCACCACGGCGTCGAGGCGCCCGAAGGCCTCGGCCGCGAGCGCCACGCCGCGCGGCCCGGTCTCCGGGTCGGCGAGGTCGCCGAGCCAGGTCGCGGCCGCGGCGCCCCGGGCTCGAACGGCCTCGGCCACCGCGCCGAGGCCCGCCGCGTTGCGGCCGCTATGCAGCACCAGGCCGTCGCCAGGGGCGGCCAGCGCCAGGGCCGCGGCGCGGCCGATGCCGCTGCCGGCGCCCGTGACCAGGGTGACCCTCACGAGGGCACCGCCTCCCCGCGGCGGTGGAAATGGGCGAGGAAGGCCCGGGTGTCGGGGTGCTGCGGCGCGTCGATCAGGGTCCGGGCCGGGCCCTCCTCGACCACGACGCCGTCGCGCAGGAAGACCACCCGGTCGGCGACCTCGCGGGCGAAGGCGATCTCGTGGGTGACGATCACCATGGTCATGCCGTCGGCGGCGAGCGCCCGCATCACGCCGAGCACCTCGCCGACGAGCTCCGGATCGAGGGCCGAGGTCGCCTCGTCGAACAGCATCACCTCGGGCTCCATGGCCAGCGCCCGCGCGATGGCGACGCGCTGCTTCTGCCCGCCCGACAGGCGGCTCGGATACTGCTCGGCCTTGTCGGCGAGGCCGACCTTGGCGAGCAGCGCGCGCGCCCGCGCCTCGGCCTGCGCCTTGGGCAGGCGCTGCACGGTGCGCGGCCCCTCCATGACGTTTTGCAGCGCCGTGAGGTGCGGGAACAGGTTGAAGTGCTGGAACACCATGCCGGTCCCGGCGCGGAACCGCGCCAGCGCCTTCGTCCCCGGCAGCGTCGTGCCGGGACCGAACCGGAACGCGTCGGCCCCGACCCGGACCTCGCCCGCATCCGGCACCACCAGGAGGTTGATGCAGCGGAGCAGGGTGGACTTGCCGGAGCCCGACGGCCCGATCAGCGCCACCACCCCGCCCGCCGGCACGGCGAGCGACACGTCCTTCAGCACGTTGTTGGCGCCGAAGCTCTTGGCGAGATGCGTGATCGCGATCTTGGGAGTCTCTGCCATGTCGGCCCTCAATCGCTGGTGGCGAGGCGCCGCTCGCCCCGGCGCACGATCCAGGTGAGGGGATACAGCGCCGCGAAGTACAGGACCGCCACGAGGGTGTAGATCTCCAGTGGCCGGTAGCTGTCATGGGCCGCGACCTGGCCCTGGTAGAGCAGGTCCGGCACCGCCAGCACCGAGACGAGCGAGGTGTTCTTGAACTGGATGATCGACTGATTCATCAGCGGCGGTACCATGCGCTTGAGCGCCTGGGGCAGGACGATCCGGCGCAGGCTCTGCGCCGGGGTCATGCCGAGGGCCGCCGCCGCCTCGCCCTGGCCGCGGTCGATCGACACGATGCCGCCGCGGATGATCTCGGCGTAGAACGAGCCGCCATAGAGCGACAAAGCCAGCACCGAGGCGCCGATCGCCGAGATCTCGATGCCTGAGAGGATCGGAAGGGCGTAGTAGAACCACACCAGCTGCACCAGGAGCGGGGTGCAGCGAAAGACCTCGATGTAGGCGTTGCTGAGCCAGCGCAGGGGCGCGATGGGCGAGAGCTTGGCGAGACCGGCGCCCAGGCCGACCAGGAGGCCGATCACCACGATCGCGACCGTGAAGGCCGCCGTGACGCCGAGCCCCTGGACGAACAGCCAGCGATAGGTCCAGAGCGAGCCGAAATCCCAAGTGTACATGTCAGACTTCAACCCTGTCCGGCCGCTTCGCGCCGCTTCGGGCTTACCGCCGCCCCGCGCCGCTCACGACTTCTGGTCGCTCCGCGCCCCTGGCGGCTCACAGCGAGACGCCGGCCGGCATGTCGGCCTCGGTCACGCCCACCAGCTCCATGTTCGACACGATGGTCTGGCGGATGAAGCCGAGACCCTTGTTGTAGTCGATCCAGGTGTTGACGAAATCGCGCAGGGTCTTGTCGCGCTCGCGCCGGAAGCCGGCATTCGAGGTGGTGGCGAAGACCGGGTTCGGCACCACCAGCTGCCCGAGGCCTGGGTTCTTCTTCAGCACGGTCATCGCCAGCATCAGGATCAGGCATTGCGCGTCGACCCGGCCGGTCGAGAGCGCCAGCGTCGCCTCGTCGGCGGACTTGAAGCGCACCACCTGCGCCTTCGGGCAGAGCCGGGTCACGACGGCGTCGTGCGAGGAGCCGACATCGACCGCGAGCTTGATGTCCGGGCTGTTCAGCTCGGCCCAGGTCTTCGGAGCAAAGCCCTTCTTGGCGATCACCGTGAAGGCGTTGCTGAACACCGGCACGGAGAAGTCGACCACCAGCGCCCGCTTCGGGGTCGGGTTGAGGCCGAAGAACAGGTCGATCTTGTTGGCCTGGAGGTCGAGCACCGCGTTGCCCCAGGTGGTCTCGGAAAGTTCCAGCTCCGCCTCGAGCTCCGTGGCGAGCGCCTTCGCCATGTCGACGTAGAAGCCGCGCCACAGACCCGTCGCAATGTCCTTCTGGTAGTACGGCGCCCCGCCGGCCACCGCCGCGGTGCGCAGCTTCTTCGTCCGGCGGATCCGGTCGAAGGCGCTCTCGGTGGCGTCCTGCGCCTGGGCCGGGGTGACGAGGGCGGAGGCGACCGCCCCCGCGGCCACGGAGCCGGCCCCCACCAGGCCTGCCAGCGATCTGCGTGACAGCATCACGACACTTCCTTCTCTCGACGCGTGGTCCTTACAGTCGCGCTTAGCACGTGGCGGGCCAGAGGCCAGCGGGTCGTGTGAGTTAATCCATGGGAGCGGCCGCGCAAGGCCGCGCGAGGGGAGGCGACCATGACGGAGCGCAATGCCGTCGACGCGGCGATCGTCAGCCGGCGCAGTGTCCGGGGTTTCAGGCCCGATCCGGTGCCGGAGGCGACGATCCGCGACCTGATCGCGCTCGCCGGCCGGGCGCCGAGCGGCAGCAACATCCAGCCCTGGAAGGTTCACGTGGTGACGGGCGCGGCCCTGCGACGCCTCACCGACGCCCTCACGGCGGTGCACGAGAGCGACGCGCCGGAGGCGCGCGAGTACGAATATTACCCGGTGACCTGGCGCGAGCCCTATCTCGGCCGGCGCCGGGCCCTCGGCTGGCAGCTCTACGGGCTCGCCGGAATCGGCAAGGGCGACAAGGCGGGTGCCAAGCGCCAGATGGGCCGCAACTTCACGTTCTTCGGCGCGCCCGTCGGCCTCGTCTTCACCATCGACCGCGACATGGAGCAGGGCAGCTGGCTCGATTACGGCATGTTCCTCCAGACCCTGATGCTCGCCGCGCGCGGCCGCGGCCTCGATACCTGCCCACAGGCGGCGATCGCGAGCTATCCGGCGGTGGTGCGGGATCAGCTTGGCATTCCCGACGGCGAGATGGTGGTGTGCGGGATGGCGCTCGGCTTCGCGGACCCGGAGGAGCCGGTGAACGGCTTACGGGCGGAGCGGGAGCCGGTGGAGGGCTATACGGTGTTCCACGACGATTGAGGTTCGTCGTGAAAGATTCTCGCTGATTTTTGAAAATATATGAGAGCCTGTTTGACGGACTGGCAGGATCTATCCCGCCCGCAACCTCATCATGAGGTGTCATTCGATTGAAAATCGACTGACCTCGAAGGAGGCCTCCAGATCCCACCGAGATTTCTGGAGGCCTCCTTCGAGGCTCCCGTTGGTCGCACCTCAGGATGAGGTTGCGGGTGGGAGGAATTCAGGTTCTCGCGGTGCAATTTTTGCAAATCGAACAAACTCCGAGAGACCAATTGCGTCGGCCAAGCACATCCAAGCTCTCCTCGCCATCCCGGGGCAGCGCAGCGGTACCCGGCAACCGCAACCGGAGAGGGACGGGGCGAAACGCCAACCGCTCGCTTCGGCCGCGACCGAAGCTTTCTGACGACGCGATCTGCCACAAGGGCAACGTCAGGACGACTTTAGGGAATGTGCCGATCGTGCCGAACTCCCCACATCGCGGGCCGGGCTTCTACGGCTGGTACATTGTCGCGGCGGCCTTCGTCGTCGCCGTCTTCGGCTGGGGCGTCGGGTTCTACGGCCCGCCGGTCTATCTCGAGGCGGTCCGGCAGGAACGGGGATGGCCGATCGCCCTCGTGTCCGGCGCCGTGACCGTCCATTTCCTCGCGGGCACCGGCATCATCGCCGGCCTGCCCCTCCTGCACCGCCGCTTCGGCCTGCCCGCCGTCACGTTCGCCGGCGCCGTCCTGCTGGCGGTTGGGGTGCTCGGCTGGGCCCTCGCGAGGACGCCGTGGCAGCTCTACCTCGCCGCCGTTTTGAGCGGCGCCGCCTGGCCGACGATGGGGGCGGCCGCCGTCAACGCGATCGTCGCCCCCTGGTTCGTCGCGAAGCGTCCGGCGGCGCTGAGCATGGCCTATAACGGCGCGAGCATCGGCGGGGTCGTCTTCTCCCCGCTCTGGGTGGTCCTGATCGGCCGCATCGGTTTCCCCATGGCCGCCCTCGTGGTCGGGGCCGGCATGATCGCGGTGCTCGGCGCGCTGGCGCTGCTCGTCCTGCCCCGGACCCCGGCGAGCACGGGGCAGGTGCCGGACGGAGAGGATTCCGGCGGGACCGGCCGGGCGCCGAGGGCGGCCGCGGCGCTCCCCGCGGCGCCGCTCGCCCGCGACCGGGCCTTCGTGACGCTGAGTGCCGGCATGGCCCTGGCGCTGTTCGCGCAGATCGGCCTTATCGCGCAGCTGATCTCCCTGCTCGCCCCCACGCTCGGCCCGGACGGAGCGGGACTGGCCGCTGGGCTGGCGACCGCGGCGGCGATCGTCGGACGCCTCGCGGTCGGATGGGCGATGCCGGCCGGCACGGACCGCCGCCGTGTGGCCGTGCTGAGCCTCCTGATCCAGGCCGTAGGGTGCGGGGTCCTGATGCTGGCCGATGGGGCGGCGCCCGTCCTGCTGCTGGGCGCGATCCTCGTCGGCCTCGGCATCGGCAACGCCACGTCGCTGCCGCCGCTCATCGCCCAGGTCGAGTTCGCCCCGGCCGAGGCGCCGCGGGTCGTCGCGCTCATCGTGGCCATCTCGCAAGGCGCCTACGCCTTCGCGCCGGCGGCGTTCGGGCTGCTACGCCAGGCGGGGTCCGACCGGGCGGTCTTCGTGGTCGCGATCGTCATCCAGGTCGCCGCGGCCGGCGCGTATCTGGCGGGGATCCGGGCCCATACGCGACGCGGCGGGACGCCAGGGCGGCCTTCCGCAGCCCCGCCCTCCGCGATGCGGAGCCTCTGAGACCGATGCTGACGCGCCGCGCCGCCTTCGCCCTCTTCGGCACCGTGGTCCTGGCCTGGGGCTGCAACTGGCCCGTGACCAAGATTCTCGTCGCTACCGTTCCTCCCCTCTGGATCACCGCCCTGCGGTGCTGGATCGCCTTCGCCGCCCTCGTGGCGATCCTCGGGGCGACCGGCCGGCTGAGCCTGCCGCCCCGGGGCGACGCTCCGGTGATCCTGGGCGTGGCCCTGCTGCACATGGTGGCCTTCTCCACGCTCACCGCCGCGGGGCTGGCGTACCTCCCGGCGGGCAAGGCGATCGTGCTCGGCTACACGACGCCGCTCTGGGTGGCGCTCGCCGCTCCCGTCATCCTCGGAGAGAGGTTGACCCGCGGGAGCGCGATCGGTGTCGCGACCGGGCTCGCGGGTCTCGCGGTCCTGCTGAACCCCTTCGCCTTCGACTGGACCGCCCGGGACACGCTCATCGGCTGCGCCCTCGTGCTGGCCGCCTCGCTGTGCTGGGCTGCCAACATCCTGGTCGGGCGGGCGCATCGGTGGATCGCGCCGCCCTTGCAGCTGCTGCCCTGGCAGACCGCGCTCGCCGGCACGGTGCTGACGCTCGCCGCGCTACTGCGCGAGGGACCGCCGCACGTCGACTGGAACGGCGGGACGATCGGTCTCCTGGCGTTCAGCGGCCTCGTCGGCACCGGATTGGCCTACTGGGCGATGTCGATGGTCACGCGGTCGTTGCCGGCGCTCGCGACGGCTTTGGGCGTGACCGCGACCCCGATCGTCGGGATCGCCATCGCGATGACCGTGCTTGGCGAGCCTCTCGACGGGACGCTCGCGGTGGCGGCGGTGCTGGTCGTGGGCGGCATCGTCGCCAGCACCGTCGCGGCGTCGCGGTGAAACCCGGTCGCTCCGCCGCTAATCCACCCGCACGGGAGGCTCGAACCGCCCCTTCACCTTCACCGGCACGGAAAACGTCCGCCCGGCGAAGCGGTCGTCGCTCCGGTCGGGGGCGAGCCCTTCCGTCGCCGAGGTGACCACGAGGGTGTCGGCATCCGCGCCGATGAAGGCCGGGCAGGTCACCTGGCGGGCCGGCATCGCGATGCTGCGCACCCGTCGGCCGTCGGGGGCGTAGGCATCGAGGCTGGCGCCGCCCCAGCGGGCGTTCCAGAGCAGGCCCTCCGCGTCGATCACCGCGCCGTCCGGCGCGCCCTCGGAGGCCGGGACCTGGACGAAGACCCGGCGCTCGCCGACCGGCAGGCCGGTCGCCGGATCGGTGGCAATGCGCCAGATCGTGCCGGCCTCCGAATCGGCGAAGGTCGCGGAGGTGCCGTCGCCCGCGAACGCGATGGCGTTCGGGATGGTGAGGCCGGTGAACAGGGTGCGGATCTCACCGCGGAAGAACCAGTAGATCGCGCCGATCCCCGGCTCCGCTTGCTTGCCCATCGTGCCGAGCCAGAGCGCCCCGCTCGGATGGACCCGGCCGTCGTTGGAGCGGGTCTCGGGCCGGTCGGCCTCGAGCGGCGTCAGCAGCCGCAAGCGGCCGGTGGCGATGTCGCGCAGGTAGAGGCCGTCCTCGGCGCCGAGCAGCTGGGTGTGGTCGTCGACCCGCGCCACCATCGAGGCCATCACAGGCAGGTCGTGCAGAACCGTGCTGCCGCCCGAGAACGGCCGTTCGCACAGATGCTGGCCGAGGATGTCGAGCCAGTACAGCCGGCCGAGGCCTGGATGCGCCGCCGGTCCCTCGCCGAGGATGCAGGCGCGGTCGCAGAAGAGGCCGGCCCAGCCGCTCATCGGGCGGTCTCCCGGGTGAAGTGGTACTCGATGATCTGGCGGTAGGTCTCGCCCGGGCGCAGCACCGCGCTCGGGAAGTCCGGGTGGTTCGGCGCGTCGGGATAGGCCTCGGGCTCCAGGCAGAAAGCGGTGCGGGGGGCGTAGCCGAGGCCGGCCTTGGCGAGCTGCGTGCCGTCGTAGAACTGCACGGCCGGGGCGGTCGCCAGCACGGTCAGCGTGACGTCGCTGCCCGCCGCAGTGACCCGCGCGACGGGGCGGGGCTCGGAGAGGGTGTCGCGCCCGAGCACGAAGGCGTGGTCGAAGGCTTGATTCCCGATGCGGGTGGGCGCGCGCAGGTCGAAGCGGGTGCCGGCGACCGGGGCCACCGCGCCGGTCGGGATCTGCGCCTCATCGACCGGCAGGTATGCGTCCGCCGGGATCTCGATCACGTGGTCGTCGATCGTCGGGGCCGGCAAACCTTCGGGCGGCAGCAGCAGGTTGAAGTAGCTGTGGTTCGTCAGGTTGACGAGGGTGGCGGCGTCCGTCGTCGCGGTCAGCGTGGTGCGCAGGGTGCCGGGGCCGGTGATGGCGTAGGTGCAGGTGGCGGTGAGCGCCCCCGGATAGCCCTCCTCGCCGTCGGCCGCCCGGTAGGTCAGCGTCACCGCGCGCGGGCCGACTTCCGCGAAGGTCCAGTTGTGGCGCGAGAAGCCCTGCGTCCCGCCGTGGAGGTGGGTGCGGCCCCCCTCGTTGCGGGGTAGCTCGTAGGCCGTGCCGTCGAGGGTGAAGCGCCCCTCGGCGATGCGGTTGGCGAAGCGCCCGACGATCGCGCCGAAATGCGGGGTCTTCGCCACGTAGTCGTGGGCGTCGTCGCGCCCGAGCACCATCGGTCGGCCATCGACATCGAGCCGGCGGAGTGCTGCCCCGAGGCTCAGGATCGCGACCGCGAGCCCCTCGCCCTCCAGGCGCACCTCCAGGATCGGGCTGCCGTCCGGCATCGTGCCGACGGTGACGGGATCGCTCATGACGGGTTCCTTCGGGTGCAGGGCAGGCCCGCGTCAGGATAGGGCGCTCGGGGAGTTCTCTCCACCGCCGCGGCGCTGTTCTTCAGGCCGTCGCGCACCGCCGCCTCGGTCGCCGTCGCGGCGGCCGCGCCGTCGCCGGCCCGGATCGCCGCCGCGATCGCCGCGTGGGTGCGCCAGGCGACGTCGTGCGCCTGCGGGTCGGTCGGGCGGCTCAAGTGGAACAGCACGTCGAGCGCTGCCTCGGTCACCGCGCCGACCGAGTGCATGAACAGGTTGCCGGAGGCCTCGGCCAGCGCGAGGTGGAAGGCGACGTCGGCCCGGGCGAAGGCCGGGTCGAGGCCCGGCGCCGCGCGCATCGCCGCGACGCAGGCATCCAGCGTGTCGAGATCGGAAGCGGTCCGGCGCGCGGCGGCGAGCGCCGCCGCCGCCGGCTCGATGGCGAGGCGGATCTCCGCGAGGTCGCTGAGGAAGCGCGCGTCGATGCCGGCCTCGATGGTCCAGGCGAGCACGTCGCGGTCGAACAGGTTCCAGGCCGCCCGCTCGCGCACCCGCGTGCCGACCCGGGTGCGGGTCTCGATCATGCCCTTGCCGGACAGGGTCTTGATCGCTTCGCGCAGGACCGTGCGCGACACCCCGAAGCGCGCGAGCAGGACCGGCTCGCCCGGCAGCACGTCGCCCTCAGGGTAACGTCCGGCAACGATGCCGGTGCCGAGCGCCCGCGCGACCCGGGCGTGGCCCGGGCCATGCCATGGTACGGTTTCGGCGCCGCTTTCATCCAAGGTTGCATCCTCCCGCGGACTTTCGCCTCTTGCCCGCGCGGCAGGATTCCGCGATAAGGGCTGGGCCACTGAAATAGTCATATTAAATGATTTTCAGTGCGTCGAGCGTTCCGACGGGCTTCGAGGGAGGAAGCGTTGGCGGCAATCTATCCGGACCTTGCGGGCAAGGTCGTGGTGGTGACGGGCGGCGGCTCCGGCATCGGGGCCGAGCTGGTCCGGCACTTCGCGCGGCAGCAGGCGCGGGTCGGCTTCCTGGACATCGCGGACGAGCCCTCGCGGGCGCTCGCCTCCGAGCTCGAGGGGCAGGGCCTCGCGGTCGCCTTCGAGCACGCCGACGTCACCGACATTCCGGCCCTGAAAGCCGCGATCGGCCGGGTGCGCGAGCGCTTCGGCCCGGTCGACGTGCTGATGAACAACGCCGCCCATGACGAACGCCACCCCACCGAGGAGGTGACGGAGGCCTACTGGGACGGCCGCATCGCGGTGAACCTCAAGCACCAGTTCTTCGCCGCCCAGGCCGTCCTGCCCGACATGAAGGCGAAGGGCTCAGGCGCGATCGTGAATTTCGGCTCGGTCTCGTGGATGATCGGCCAGGGCGGCATGGCCGCCTACACCGCCTGCAAGTCGGGGGTGATCGGGCTGACCCGCTCGCTCGCCCGGGATTTCGGGCCGTACGGCATCCGCGTCAACGCGCTGGCGCCGGGCTGGATCATGACCGAGCGCCAGCTCGCCCTCTGGGTGACGCCGGACTCCGAGGCCGAGATCAATGCCCGTCAGTGCCTCAAGCGCAAGCTGGTGCCGGCGGACGTCGCGCGCTTCGCGGTCTTCCTCGCCTCGGAGGAGGCCGGCGCCTGCACCAACCAGCATTACGTCGTCGATGGCGGCTGGGTGTAGCCTCCGCGGCCGGCGGGCGCGCCGGCCCGCTCCACGTGGTCACGGTTCCCGATCAGCCCCGCGCGACCAAGACGCGGGAATTCCCGGAGGAAACATGAAGTCTCTCGCCGCCCTCATCGGCGGGGCCCTGGTGGCCGCCGCGATGCTCGCCTCTCCGGCCCACGCCCAGCAGAAGGGCAAGGTCGGCGTCGCGATGCCGACGAAGTCGTCGGCGCGCTGGATCGCCGACGGACAGGGCCTCGTCCAGGCGCTCAAGGCCAAGGGCTACACCCCCGACCTGCAATACGCCGAGGACGAGATTCCCAACCAGCTGTCGCAGATCGAGAACATGATCACCACCGGCGCCAAGGTGCTGGTGATCGCGGCGATCGACGGCACCACCCTGTCGGACGTGCTGCAGCAGGCGAGCGACCGCGGCATCAAGGTCATCGCCTACGACCGCCTCATCCGCGGCTCGAAGAACGTCGATTACTATGCCACCTTCGACAACTTCCAGGTCGGCGTGCTGCAAGGCAGCTACATCGTCGACAAGCTCGGCCTCAAGGACGGCAAGGGCCCGTTCAACATCGAATTGTTCGGCGGCTCGCCCGACGACAACAACGCCTACTTCTTCTACGACGGCGCGATGTCGGCGCTGAAGCCCTACATCGATTCCGGCAAGCTGGTCGTGCAGAGCAAGCAGCTCGGGATGGACAAGGTCTCGACCCTGCGCTGGGACGGCGCGGCGGCCCAGGCCCGGATGGACAACCTGCTCTCCGCCTTCTACGGCAACAAGCGCGTCGACGCGGTGCTCTCGCCCTATGACGGCATCTCGATCGGCATCATCTCGTCGCTGAAGGGCGTCGGCTACGGCTCGTCCGACCAGCCGCTTCCGGTCATCACCGGCCAGGACGCCGAGCTGCCCTCGATCAAGTCGATCGTCCGTGGCGAGCAGAGCATGACGGTGTTCAAGGACACCCGCGAGCTCGCCAAGGTCACGAGCGACATGGTCGACGCGATCTCGTCCGGCGGCCAGGTCCCGGTCAACGATACCAAGACCTACAACAACGGCGTCAAGGTGGTGCCGTCCTACCTGCTCAAACCCGTCGCCGTCGACAAGGACAACTGGCAGAAGACGCTGGTCGACAGCGGCTACTACAAGGCCTCGCAGGTCAAGTGATGGCGGCGTCCCCGGCCCCCCGCGCGGTGCCGAGCGCATCCCCGATCCTGGAGATGCGCGGCATCACCAAGGCGTTCCCGGGCGTGAAGGCGCTCGACGACGTCACCCTCGCCGTCCGTGCCGGCGAGATCCACGCCGTCTGCGGCGAGAACGGGGCCGGGAAGTCGACCCTGATGAAGGTGCTGAGCGGGGTCTATCCCGCCGGCTCCTACGACGGCAGCATCCTGTTCGACGGCGAGGTGCGGCGCTTCTCCGGGATTCCCGACAGCGAGGCGCTCGGCATCATCATCATCCACCAGGAGCTCGCCCTGGTGCCGCTGCTGTCGATCGCCGAGAACATTTTTCTGGGCAACGAGGCGGCCTCGCGCTTCGGCGTGATCGACTGGCCCCACGTGATGGCGCGCACCCGGGACCTGCTCGCCCGGGTCGGCCTCGACGAGGCGCCCGAGACCCTGGTGACCGATCTCGGCGTCGGCAAGCAGCAGCTCGTCGAGATCGCCAAGGCGCTCTCGAAGCGGGTGCGGCTGCTCATCCTCGACGAGCCGACCGCCTCGCTCAACGAGAGCGACAGCGACGCGCTGCTCACCCTGCTGGAGGCCTTCCGGGAGCAGGGCATCACCTCGATCCTGATCTCGCACAAGCTCAACGAGGTCGCCCGGGTCGCCGACAGCGTCACGATCCTGCGCGACGGCGCCAGCGTCGAGACGCTGCCGCGGGACGCGCTGCTCGGGCCCGACGGCCGCCTCAACGAGGACCGGATCATCAAGGGCATGGTCGGGCGCGACCTCGCCCACCGCTATCCCCCGCGGGAGGGTGTCGCGATCGGCGAGAAGCTCCTCGAGGTGAGAGGATGGAGCGTGCGCCACCCGCTCCACCCGGATCGCCTGGCGGTGGAGGATGTGAGCCTCACCGTGCGCCGCGGCGAGGTCGTCGGCATGGCGGGCCTGCTCGGCGCCGGGCGGACCGAGTTCGCCATGAGCCTGTTCGGCGGCGCCTACGGCACGCGCGTCGCCGGCGAGGCGTGGCTACGGGGCGAGCCCGCGGATCTCGGCAGCGTCGAGAAGGCGATCGCGGCCGGCCTCGCCTACGCCACCGAGGACCGCAAGGGCTACGGCCTGGTGCTGCACGAGGACATCCGCACCAACGTCTCGCTGGCGAACTTGCCCGGCGTCTCAGGCCGCGGGGTGATCGACGAGGACCGCGAGCGGGCGGTGGCCGAGCGCTACCGCGAGCGCCTGCGCATCCGCTCGTCGGGCATCGACCAGGCGACGGTGAACCTGTCGGGCGGCAACCAGCAGAAGGTCGTGTTGAGCAAGTGGCTCTTCGCCGACCCGGACGTGCTGATCCTCGACGAGCCGACCCGCGGCATCGACGTCGGCGCCAAGTACGAGATCTACGCGATCATCAACGACCTCGCCGCCCAGGGGAAGGGCGTGCTGATCATCTCCTCGGAGATGCCCGAGCTGCTCGGGATGTGCGACCGCATCCTCGTCATGAACCGGGGTCGCATCGTCGGCGAACTTCCCGCGGCGGAGGCCTCGCAGGAGGCGATCATGCGGGCCATCGTCACCTCGGGAGGACATTGAAAACGCTATGAGCGACACCGTCACCCCCGCCCAGGCCCCGCGCCCGCCGGCCATCGCCGGGTTCAACCCCAAGGCCTTCTCGGGCTCCTTGCGCGACTACGGCATGATCCTGTGCCTCGTCGGCATCGTGCTCTTCTTCCAGTTCTTCACCGACGGGGCGCTCTTGCGCCCGCTCAACCTCACCAACCTGGTGCTGCAGAACAGCTACATCGTGGTGATGGCGCTCGGGATGCTGCTCGTCATCGTGGCCGGGCATATCGACCTGTCGGTCGGCTCGACGGCGGGCTTCATCGGCGCGCTCGCCGCCGTGCTGATGGTGCAGATGGGTCTGCACCCGCTGCTCGCCACACTCCTCTGCCTTATCGCCGGCGGGGTCATCGGCGCGGCGCAGGGATGGTGGGTGGCTTACTTGCGCATCCCCTCCTTCATCGTCACCCTCGCCGGGATGCTGGTGTTCAAGGGCCTGACCCTGGCGCTGCTCGCCGGCCAGTCGGTCGGGCCGTTCCCGTCCGATTTCCAGAAGCTCAGCTCCGGCTTCATCCCGGACGTCGTCACCGGCGGCTCGCTGCGGATCACCTCGGTCCTCGTCGGCGTCGCCCTCGCGGTGATTTTGGTCGGCTCGAACCTGCGCCGGCGCCTCGGCCAGCAGCGCCAGGGCTTCACGCCCGAGCCGATCGGCGCCTTCGCGCTCAAGAACGCCCTGGTGGCGGCCGTCATCGTCGCCTTCAGCACTTGGCTCGCCACCTATCGTGGCCTGCCGAACGTGCTGATCGTGATGTTCGCGCTGATCCTGCTCTACCGCTTCGTGACGAGCCGCACGGTGATCGGCCGGCGGGTCTACGCGCTCGGCGGCAACGAGAAGGCGGCGAAGCTCTCGGGCATCAACACCGAGCGCCTGACCTTCCTCACCTTCGTCAACATGGGCGTGCTCGCCGCGCTCGCCGGCCTGATCTTCGCCGCCCGCCTCAACACCGCGACCCCGAAGGCGGGCCTGGGCTTCGAGCTCGACGTGATCGCCGCCTGCTTCATCGGCGGCGCCTCGGCCTCCGGCGGCGTCGGCAAGGTCACGGGCGCGGTAGTCGGCGCGCTGATCATGGGCGTGATGAACAACGGCATGTCGATCCTCGGCATCGGCATCGACTACCAGCAGGTCATCAAGGGGCTGGTGCTGCTGGGGGCGGTGAGCATCGATCAGTATTATCGCAAGCGGTAGGGGTTGCGTCCGTCTGCTCGCACTGCCGGCTGTTCCACCCTCGGTGTCATCCCGGGGCTCGCCGAAGGCGAGAACCCGGGATCCATAACCGCTGACGGTGTAGGATGAAGCGGCACGCGATCCATGTCGTCCTTCGACCTCAGCGGCTATGGATCCCGGGTTCCGCTGCGCGGCCCCGGGATGACGATGGAGGGTGAGGGCGCCGTCGCGAGAGGTGATTGTTCGGACCGGTCGTCCTCCAACTGCGAACCGTCCCACCCGCCCGGCGTTGCCCACGGACATGGACCCCCCGGGAGCATCCCATGGCCGATCCCAAGACCCAGCCGCCGGGCGTCGACGAGGACGCGATCAGCCGGCCGCGCCTGACCCCGCAGGGGCGCGACGCGCCGGAGCCCGGGGGCGAGGACGCGACCGATCCGGCCGGCGGCGCCAAGCAGGGGCAGGGCGACAAGGCGGAAGGGTAGGGCTCACGCCTCTCCGAGGCGTGCGCGCTCGGTCGCTAGCGCCGGGGCGCCGAACCACTCCGCCCGCATCGCCTCGCGCAGGAGGGCACCGACCGCGGGCGCGTGCGGCCGGCCACGGACGGTGACGAGGTTGACCTCGCGCCAGAATTCCGGCTCGACCAGCGGACGGGCGACCACGCCCGGATGGACCGCGCAGGAGCGCGGCATGAAGCCGAAGCCGAGCCCCGCCGCGATCATCGCCAGGATCCAGTCGTCGCGCTCGCTCCGATAGATCGTCTCGCACTCGGTGCAGCCCTGCGCCTCCCAGATCGGCCCGGCGACGCCGCGGAACTCGCAATTGAGGCGGTGGACGTAGTGCTGGCCGCCGAGGTCCCGCGGGCGGATCGCCGCGAGGGCGGCGAGCGGGTGCCCGGGGGCCACCGCGATCACCATCGGCTCGCGGAACAGGGCGAGGTGGTGGAGGCGCGGATCGGGCTCCCGGCCCGGCAGGCAGTAGAGCGCCACCTCCAGGCTGCCAATGAGCAGCCGCTCCTCGAGGGTGCCGGCGCTGGCATCGACGATGTCGAGTTCGAGACCGGGATGCCGCGACCGCAAGCCCCCGATCAGCCCGATCAGGGCGTCGGGCTGGATCGTGCACATCACCCCGAGGGTCAGGCGGGTGCGGCGCTGGCGGCCGAAGGCGCGGGCCTCGGCCTGGGCGGCCTGGGCCTTGGCGTAGACCTCCTCCAGGTAGGGCCGCACGGTGCGGCCGAGCTCGGAGAGCCGCGTGCCGGTCCGCTCGCGGTGGAACAGGGCGCCGCCGAGCTCCTCCTCCAGGAAGTGGATCGCCCGCGTGAGCGAGGGCTGGGTGACGTGGCAGGCCTGGGCCGCGCGGGTGAAGTTGTGCTCCTCGCACAGGGCCAGGAAGTAGCGGACCTGATGCATCTCCATCGTCGCCCTCCCGCGGGGTGCGAGGCCGCGAACCGAAGGCCCCGGCAGCGGGGACGGACGCGAAGCTAGCATCGCGGGAGCGGATCGGGGAGACGGACCCGTCAGCACCACGGGCAGGACGGCCAGGCCGGCGGGTCGGAGGGCCGCACCGGCGCGGGTGCGCCGGTCTGCCCGGAAGGGATCCGCCGCGGCGCCGCGCGGCGTGCGGCGTCGGTGCCGCTGTAGCGCGGGGATGTGGGTATCGTGGTCGCGACGACCCCGGCCCGGCCCTCGAGATGCAGGAGCGACTGGGTCCAGGCATGGGCGGGACTGGTCGAGAGAGCGGCGAGCACGGCACCGGCGAGCAGAAGGCTGCGCATCGGACGGATCCTCTGGTCGGGAGGCGGGGAGGGGGCCCCGCTGTCTGTCAGGGATCATCGCCGCGCCGGGGCCCCGACCGCCAATGCCGTTCGCCTATCGTGGCGATGCCGTCCGGCTCTGGCGGGACGGTTGACGCAGGCCGGCGGAGCGGCGCCTAAAAGCGCGGTGTCCCGCGCCCCGCGAAGGAGCCCCGCCATGAGCCACCTCGTCTACGTGCTGAACGGCCCGAACCTGAACCTGCTCGGCAAGCGCCAGCCGCACATCTACGGCAGCGAGACGCTGGCCGACGTCGAGGCCTCCTGCCGGACGCTCGCCGGCGAGCTGGGCCTGGAGATCCGCTTCCACCAGTCGAACCGCGAATACGAGATCATCGACTGGATCCACGAGGCCCGCGAGACGGCGGGCGGGATCGTCATCAACCCGGCGGCCTTCACCCACACCTCGGTGGCGATCCTCGACGCGCTCAACGCCTTCGACGCGCCGGTGATCGAAGTGCACATCTCGAACGTCCACAAGCGCGAGGCGTTTCGCCATCACTCCTACGTCTCGCTGCGCGCCGACGGGGTGATCGCGGGGCTCGGCACGCAGGGCTACGGGCTGGCCCTGCGCCGGCTGGCGCAGCTGATCGACGCGAAGGGGTGACGCCGGCGCGTCCTCGAGATCGTGCTGACACTAGCGGCGTCCGCGGCCACCCAAGGGTGCCGCGTGCTCGAACTCCGCCCGCAGTTGCTCGAGAAGGGCGGCGGCCTCGTCGCCGGCGCTCCAATCGATCGCGTCGCGGTGCATCCAGAGCCAGGCGCGGCAACGGGCGGGATCGGAACTCGCATAGGCGCGATGGTCGGTCAGCGCGAGGGCGACGAGCCGACCGGGCGACGTCTCCTGAAAGACGAGGAGCGGGTCGCCCTTGTTCTGGCCGGAGAAATCGAGCTTGGCGTGGTGGAGGCGCAGCACCCGGTAGGGCGCGAACTCGCCGGCGCTTCCCGTTCCAGATGGCTTGAGCAGACGTGTCGGTGGCGACTGACCCTCGGCGACCATCCGTTCCAGCCGGCCCAAGCTCCTCAGGGCGGATTGCTTGCCCTTGAGCGCCGCACGAAGATCGCCCGAAACCTCGAGGACGAGTGCCATCGGGGGCGTCACCGGGCTGCGAAGGCGGGCAGGCCCTCGTCTCGCCCATGGTCGGGGGCGTCGTGGTCCCAGTCGTCGGGCAGGTCTTCCAGGTCGAGCTTGCGGCGCAGGGTCCGGGATTCGGTCTCGTTGAACAGCGGGTGCCCCGCAAGGCACTTCACGTTGACGGCGACCCGGTAGGCTTGCTCCCAGCTCGGTCGATCCGGGTAGGTCGGGAGGCCGAGTTCGTCGATGATGTCGCGACCGTCGTCGAGCATCTCGGCGAAGTGATCGTGGATCTCGGTTTGCGACACCAAGGCCCGCTCGCGGCGCTCCCCGCCGACCGTCCGCCACGGCGCTTCGGACCTGATCGCGCCGGCGAGGGCCTGGGCGTTCAGGGGCCCGAAGACTTGCAGCACCTCTCTCAAGATCCGGCTCCCGGCGAGGGCGCCCGGCTCGATCGAATCGGGAATGTGCCACCACGGGCCGGACCGCTCATCGAACTCCCGGATCTCGAATCCGTAGCCGGTGGGCCGGAACGTCGCCTCGAACAAGGGCTCGCCGGTCGTCGCGAGCGAGATCCCCTGCGCGTAATACAGAAGTCCGCCGGTGCGGGCACGCGACAGGCCCTCGCCGCTCTCCTCGACGGCGATCCGGTGAAGGGCCGCGGCGGCGTTCCAGGCTCCCGGCATTGTCCGGCTTCCCATGCGATCACCCATGGAGAATGGGGCTCGGGCTGGCGATGCTCAAGCGCGACTTGCAAAGACGCGACGGCCAACAGGCGGACCGGAGGCGGTCGCCCGCCTCCGGTCCTCTCGACCGTCCTGCTGCTGGGGGGAACTCAGTCGGTCGAGAACCGGTAGTTCAGGCCGGCGCGCACCACGCCGAAATCCGCCTTGGGCTTGCCCAGGCCGTAATAGGCGTTGGTGGCGGTGTCGTAGACGAGGCCGCCGCTGCCGCCGTTGCGATCCAGGCTGACGTAGAGCGCCTCGATCCGGGCGCTCAGGCGCTCGGTGATCGCGTATTCGACGCCGCCGCCGGCGGTCCAGCCGGTGCGGAACGTGTCGGGCAGGGTGCCGGTGTAGTACGAGGCGTTCGTCGGCGTGCTGCCGCCGCCATAGGCGAAGCCGCCGGTGCCGTAGACCAGGAAGCGGTCGAAGGCGTAGCCGATCCGGCCGCGCACCGTGCCGAACCAGTCGAGGCTCGGGCCGACGTCGTAGAACGTCGTGCTGCCGACGAGCCCGCTGCGGGCCCGCCCGAAGGTGGTGCCCTGGATGTCGGCCTCGACGCCGAGCACGAAGCCGGCGCCCGGCGTGAACTGGTAATTGTAGCCGATCTGGCCGCCGCCGACGAAGGCGGCGTCGCGGCTGCCCGGGGTCACGGTGCCGTAGGTGGAATCCGTGAAGCTGCCGCCCCCGCCGCCGAAGCCGGCGCCGGCATTCACGCCGGCGTAGAAACCGGTCCAGGTGAAGACCGGGACGGGGGTGAAGGCCGGCGGCGGCGCGACGCGGCGCGGCAGGTCGGCGGCGGAGGCCGGCGCGGCGGCCGTGAGGGCAGCCGCCAGGGCGAGCGC
>NZ_JBEXZS010000052.1:0-82344 GCF_040593685.1 Methylobacterium sp. EM32
ATGGCGGGGAGGTCGAGGGGGGGTGACCGGGCCCAGCTCGATAGGCTCCGACGTTCTGAAGTATAACGCGATCCCCCTCTCCCGTGTGGGAGAGGGGTCAGGGGTGAGGGTGGCTCGGTGTCAGGATTGAACTCTGAACGCTGAGCCGGGTAGCGGAACGATCGCAGCTATATTCGGCATCGTCTCCACCCTCACCCCTACCCCTCTCCCACACGGGAGAGGGGATCCCGCGACTTCCTGAATTCATTCGGTCAAGCGTTCCTCACTTCCCGAAATCCACCGTCGCGCCCTTCGCGACGTGTTTCGCGAGATCCCGCGCGTCCCAGTTCGTCAGCCGGACGCAGCCATGCGACTCGGTCTTGCCGACCTTCTCCGGCTCGGGCGTGCCGTGAATGCCGTAGCCGTCATTGCCCGAGAGATCGATCCAGACCACGCCGACCGGGTTGTTCGGGCCGGGCTTGATGGTGAACTTGCGCTTGGCCTCGACGCCCTTGAACTCATACTTCGGATTGTAGGTGTAGGTCGGATCGAAGGCGACGCCCTCGACCTTCAGAACGCCGCTCGGCGCCGGCTTCTCCTCGCTGCCGATCGAGGCCGGGTACAGGTGGATCATCGCCCCGTCCTCGCCATAGGCGCGGACCTGGAGCGCGTCCTTGTCGACCTCGATGCGGGTGACCTTCGGGGCTTCCGGCAGTTCCTTCGCCGGGATCCGACCGGTTTCCAGGGGCGGCACCGCCGCGACCGTGATCACCGTGCCGGCCTTGGTCAGGGCCGCGCCGGGGTTGAGGGCGTTCAGAAGCCCTTTGCTCATGTGGAAGCGCTCGGCCAGCATCTCGGCCGGCGAGGTGTAGGAGAGCGCCTTCAGGTCGGCCTGCTCCTCCATCTTCGGCGGGATCTCCTCCACATATGGGCCGGAGACGTCCTGCTCGGTCAGCGTGTACTGCGTCACCGCCGGATCCTGGCTCGTGCCGGACAGGGCCTGCCACAAGGGCGCGTCGAACTCTTTCGAGGCGGCCAGGCCCTTAGCCTTGGCGAAACCGGCGAGCGCCCCGCGCAGGTTGTCGCCGTCGCGCCCGTCGATGGCGCCGGGCGAGAAGCCGGCCCGGTCGAGGAGCACCTGGACCCGAATGGTCAGCGGGTCGGCGGCCTTCGAAGACTTCGTCTCCTTGCCGGCCTCCCTGCCCTTCTCTTTGCTGTTCTCCTGGCTCTTCACCTGGCTGTCGGGCGTTCCGGCGCCGAACTGCGCCTGGTTGATCGCCTCCGCGGTCAGGGAATTCTCCGCGGCGCCGGCCGCGCCCGACAGCCCCAACACCAGCAGAGCCACCCCGAGCCTCGCCGTCCTGCGCATCAGACCCTCTCCCGCATCTCAAACCAGCACGGCCTAAAAGCGCCGGATGCCCCGTCCCGTTCCCGGATTTTCCGCGCTCACTGGCACAGGCGGTGGCCGGCCGGGCGCTCGCGCTCGTCGAGGTGAAGGTGGTTGGCGTGGGCGGCATCCGAGCCCGGCCCGAGCACGGTGCGGAAGAAGCCGCAGGCGCGGGCCCGGATTGCGGCCACGAACGCCGCCTCCGGGGTCCCCTCGCGCGCCGTCCCCACCGCCACCGGCGCCCGTCCCTCGAACGTGAAGCCCATCACGTCGACCCCGTTGGCGTAGGCGTGCTCGCTGAGCTTGGCGCTCGGATCATGGTTCTGGCCGCGGCACTCGTAGGAGCCGCCGATCTGGAAGGAATGCGGCGCCTTGCCGAGGGTCTGCTCGGCGATCACCCGCACCTCGGTGCTCCAGCGGCCCAGGGCCTCGGCGGCGACGCAGGTGAGCGTGGCGGCGGGCGCGAGGGCGACGCCGTCGGGCAGGGCGGTCACCCGCAGGGGCTTGGCCGCCCCGCACATCCCGTCGGAGAGGGGCGCCACCGGCTCGGCCTTGACGCCCAGGCGTTCGAGCCGGCGCAGGCAGGCGGTGTCGTCGGGCACCAACGTGGCGGGGGTCGGCGCCGGGCCGGAGGGCACGTCGGCGGGCCGCTCGGGCGGCAGCGGTGCCGGTGCGGGGATCGGGCCGGCCGGCGCGTCCTTGGCCGCGTCCTTGGCGGAATCCTTGGCGATCTCCTTGGGAGACCCCTCCTTGGCCGCCGGCTCGGTGGTCGCCGGGACTTTCGCCTCATCGGGCCGCGGCGGCGGCAAGGGCACCTGCTCGGAAGGAACCCGGCTCAGCGGCGGTGAGGCCGCCGATGTCTGGCCTACCGCCGGGCCTGCAACGACGACCGCCCCCGCCAGCGCGGCGAGGATCCGCTTCACGATCATCCCCGGCATCCCGCCCTCCCCAGAGTCCCGCCCCTCAACGGGTCGGCAAGCGTGACCGTTCCAGCGCACCATGCCGCGCTCGCGCGATCCCGGCCCCGCTTGCGCCCCCCGCCCCAGGGTCTATCGTCGCCCGCCCAATCAGCGAGAGGACCAGCATGCGCGGCGTCACGGCGGAGCACGAGCCCAACCCCTTCTCCGAGCCGGCCTGGACCACGCCGCACGGGCTGCCGCCCTTCGAGCGCATCGTCCCCGCGCATTACGAGCCGGCCTTCGAGCGGGCGCTCGCCCAGCACGTCGCCGAGATCGAGGCGATCGCTGGCAATCCCGAGCCGCCGACCTTCGCCAACACCATCGAGGCGCTGGAGCGCTCCGGCCAGGCCCTGCGGCGGGTCTCCTCGACCTTCTTCAACCTCACCGGCAGCCACACCAACCCGGACCTCCAGGCGGTGGAGCGGGCGGTGGCGCCGCGGCTCGCCCGCCACGGCAGCGCGATCTACGTCAACCCCGACCTGTGGGCGCGGGTCTCCGCCATCGGTGAGGAGGGTCTCTCCGACGAGGCGAAGCGGGTGCGCGAGCGCTACCGCCTGCGCTTCCGCCGCGCCGGCGCCGAGCTCGCGCCCGAGGCCAAGGAGCGGATGGCAGCGATCGCCGCGCGGCTCGCCGAGCTCGGCACGCAGTTCAGCCAGAACCTGCTCGCCGACGAGGGCGCCTTCGCGCTGGAACTGACCGGCGAGGACGATCTCGCCGGCCTGCCGCCCTTCCTGCGCGCCGCCGCCAGCCGGGCCGCCGAGGAGCGCGGGCTGAAGGGCAGCCACGTCGTCACCCTGTCGCGCTCGCTGATCGACCCGTTCCTGGTCTTCTCGACCAACCGCGCCTTGCGCGAGCGCGCCTACGCCGCCTGGATCCGCCGCGGCGAGAATGGCGGCGAGACCGACAACCGGGCGATCATCACCGAGACCCTGCGACTGCGCGCCGAGCGGGCGCGCCTGCTGGGCTATCCGAGCTACGCCGCCTACCGCCTCGACGACACGATGGCCGGCAGCGCCGAGGCCGCCGTGGGTCTCCTGGAAGAGGTCTGGTCGCCGGCCCGCCGCCGGGCGGAGGCCGAGCGCGACCGGCTCCAGGCGCTCGCCCGCGAGGACGGCCACACCTTCGACCTCGCGCCGTGGGACTGGCGCCACTACGCCGAGCGCCTGCGTCGGCGCGACCACGCCCTCGACGAGGGCGAGATCAAGCCGTACCTCGCCCTCGAGGGCATGATCCAGGCGGCCTTCGACACGGCGCACCGCCTGTTCGGCCTCTCCTTCCGGGAACTGCCGGACGTGCCGCGCTACCACCCGGAGGTGCGCGCCTGGGAGGTCACCGACCGGGACGGGCGGGTGATCGGCCTCTTCCTCGGCGATTACTTCGCGCGGCCGAGCAAGCGCTCGGGCGCCTGGATGAGCGGCTTCCGCTCGCAGGAGCGCCTGACCAACGAGGTCACGCCGATCATCGTCAACGTGATGAACTTCGCCAAGGGGGGCGAGGGCGAGCCGGCGCTCCTCTCCTTCGACGATGCCCGCACGCTGTTCCATGAATTCGGCCACGCCCTGCACGGGCTCCTCTCGAACGTGACCTACCCAATGCTCGCCGGCACCGCGGTGGCGGGCGACTTCGTCGAATTGCCCTCGCAGCTCTACGAGCACTGGCTGGAGCAGCCGGAGGTGTTGCGGGCCCATGCCCGCCACTACCGCACCGGCGAAACGATGCCCGAGGACCTGCTGGCCCGGCTGCTCGCCGCCCGCACCTTCAACCAAGGCTTCGCCACGGTGGAGTACACGGCCTCGGCCATCGTCGACCTCGACCTGCACCTTTCGTCCGAGGCCGAGACCGGCATCGACCCGCTGGCCTTCGAGGCGGAATCCTTGCGCCGCATCGGCATGCCGGCCGAGATCGCGATGCGCCACCGCACGCCGCACTTCCAGCACATCTTCGCCGGGGAAGGCTACGCGGCGGGCTATTACAGCTACCTCTGGTCGGAGGTGCTGGACGCCGACGCTTTCGACGCCTTCCGGGAGGCCGGAAACATCTTCGATCCCGCCACCGCCGAGCGGCTGCGGACCTACGTCTACGGCGCCGGCAACCTGCGCGACGCCCGCAGCGCCTACACGGCCTTCCGCGGGCGGCTGCCGAGCACCGGGCCGCTGCTGCGCAAGCGCGGGCTGGCGGCCTAACCCTACCGCCGCAGCAGCCGGCCCACACACGCCGCGGCGGCGAGCCACGCCGCCTCGGTCAGGAAGGCGAGCGCCGCCGCCGCCGCCGCGCCCTGGATCAGCGCCAGGTTGTTCTGGGTCTGCAGCCCGACCACGATCGGGGTGCCGAGGGTCTGGGCGCCGGCGAGCGCCCCGACCGCGGCGGTCGCCACCGCGAGAACCAGCACCACGCGCAAGGATTCCAGGATCGGCCCGGCGGCGAGCGGCAGCTCGACCCGCAGGAGCATCTGCGACGGCGTGAGCCCCATCCCGGTCGCCGCCCGGCGCACCTCCTCCGGCACGGTGGCGAGCGCCCCCACCGTGCCGCGCATCACCGGCATCAGCCCGTAGGCGGCGAGCGCCAGCAGGATCGGCGGCGCCCCGAAGCCGAGGACCGGCAGCGCCAGGGCCACCACCACCACCGGCGGCGCGGCCTGGGCGGCGGCGGCCAGGATGTCGAGGGTGGCGCGCAAGGGCGCACCGGCGGTGCGGGTCGCCAGGATGCCGAGGCCGAGCCCAGCCCCACCGGCGAGGCCGAAGCCCGCGAGCGCCAGGACGAGGTGCTGGCGCGCGAGCCAGGCGAGGCGCCCGGCCGGCACCGGCGTGCCCGCCTGGAGGCCGAGGGTCCGGACGACGAACCCGGCGACCTCCGGCAGGCTCAACGCGGCGAGGCCGAGCCCCAGCAGCAGGGGCAGGAGGGCGCGGGAAGAGATCGCGCGGCTCCGGTTCGTGCGGTTCATGCCGGCTCCCTCCCGCCGGCGAGGAGCGCGAGCCCGGCATCGACCGCGAGCGCGAGGCCGATCACCGGCAGCGCGCTGAGCAGGATCAGGTCCTGGGCGAACTGCGCCATCCCCTCGAAGACCAGCGCCCCGAGCCCGCCGGCCCCGACGAGGCCGCCGAGGGTGGAAAGCCCCACGCTCTGCACCGCCGCGACCCGCAAGGCCCCGACCAGCAACGGCGCCCCGAGCGGCAGGCGCACCCGCAGCAGCGTCTCGCGCGGCGTGAGGCCGATCGCCCGGGCGGCGGCGAGCACGTCGGGATCGACCGCCGCGAGACCGGCGGCGATCCCGCTCACCAGCGGCAGGGCGAGGTAGGCGGCGGTGCCGATCACCGCCGGCACCGGCCCGATGGCGGAGAGGCCGAGGCCGCGCAGGGCCGGCACCAGGGCGAGCAGGCCGGAGAGCCCGGCCACCAGGGCGGCGAAGAGCGCGAGCGCCGGCACGACCTGGATCCCGCCGACGAGCCCGTCGACGAGGCGCGAGGCCGGCCCGTCGCGCAGGCGCAGGAGCGCCAGGGGGATGGACGCCGCGAGCGCCAGCAGGAGCGAGGCGGAGGCGAGCCCGAGATGCTGCACGAAGGCCGCCGCCACGGCGCCCGCCCGCGCCCGGTACTCGACCGCGAGCGAGAGCGAATCGAGGAGGCCCGCCCCCGCGATCATCAGCGCGAGGCCGGCGAGCAGCAGGGCGCCGACGAGGCCGCCCCGGCGCGGCAGGGCGGCCCTGGCCGCGTCCGCCGCGAGGCCCGCGAGCGCCAGGAGCGCGAGCCACGCCCCGGACCCGAGGGCGGCGCGGGCCGCCAACGGCTTGCCCGCGAGGAGCCCGGCCGCCCCCTGCCCGGCCCCGAGCAGCAGCGCGCACCAGGCGGCGAGCGCCGCCGCGAGGGCGGCCCAGGTCCGCCACGGCCGCCGGGGACCGGCGAGCAGCACGGCCGCACCGATCGCGAGGGCGCCCGCCGCCGCCCCGGCGAGGCCGCCGCCGACGGGGCTGCCCGGCACGAGGCGGTTCGGCGCCAGGGTGAGGAACGGCAGACCGGCGAGGCTCGCGATCGCGAGGCCGGCCGCCGCCGCGGGCAGCCAGGCGACGGACCGCGTCATCGTCCTGCCCGTGAGAGTGCCGGACGTCAGGGTACCGAGATTCATGGCGCGAGAGTCATGGCGCGAGGGATCCGAGGTAGCGGCGGGCGACCGCCTCCGGGGTGTCGCCGTCCACCGCCACCTGGGCGTTCAGCCGCCGCAGGGTCGCGAGGTCGAGGCCGGTGAAGAGACGGCCGAGGGCGGGGACGATCTGGGGATAGCGGTCGAGGATTGCGGTGCGGACGACCGGCGCCGGCTCGTAGACCATCTGCGCCCCGGCCGGATCGCTCATCACCGCGATGTCGAGGGCGGCGATCGCCCCGTCGGTGCCGTAGACCATGCCGGCATTGACCCCGCTGATGCCCTGCGCCGCCGCCCGCAGGGTGACGGCGGTATCGCCGCCCGGCAGCATCACGATCCGCTCCCGCGGCATCACGAAATCGTAGGCGCGTTCGAAGGACGGCAGGGCCGCCGGGCTCTCGACGAATTCCGCCGAGGCGCAGAGCTCGATCAGGTCGCGGCGGACCGCGCCGGCGAAATCCGTCATCGTGGCGAGGCGCTCGGCCCGGGCGAGGTCGCCCTTCACGGCGATCTGCCAGGTGTTGTTCGCCGGCGCGGGCTTCAGCCAGGTGAGGCCCCGCCCGGCATCGAAGGCCTTGGCCGCCGCGTAGGCGGTGTCGGCCCGGCGCCAGCGCGGATCGGCATCGGTGCCGGAGAAGAAGCCGGCGTTGCCGGTATATTCCGGGTAGGCGTCGATCTCGCCGGCGGTGAGCGCCGTGCGGACGATGCGGGTCGGGCCGAGCTGGAGCCGGGCCGTCACGGGCACGCCGAGGCGGGTGAGGACCATCACCATCAGGTTGCCGAGGAGCGCGCCCTCCCCGTCGACCTTCGAGGCGACGACGACCGGCCGGTCGGCCCAGGCTGCCGTGGACAGCGCCAAGCCGGCGAGCCCCCCCGCGATCAGACCCCTCCGATTCAAGGGGTGGGGAGTATCTGGCGGCCGCTGCATCGCGTCCCAGGTCCGTGCGCTTGACATGTCTGGCTTTCCGGGCGACGGCTCACCGGCGCAAGTCCTGCCGGTGCAAATCCTGGCGGCCGGTGCGGACCCGCCTGGGTTGCGGGCGGATGAAACCCCTGACGGTCGCGCGGGTGCCGCCGCGGCAGGGACAAATCGATCGGGCCTCGATACGGGGCGTTGAGGGAAAGAACTCCGGCGTGGGCACGGACACAAGCGAAGACCTCCTGAACGGTGCCCGCGTCCTCGTGGTGGAGGACGAGGCGGCGATCTCGATGCTGCTGGAAGACATGCTGCTCGATTTCGGCTGCGAGGTCGTGGGTCCGGCGGCCCGGCTGAGCAAGGCGCTCGAGATGGCCGAGAGCGAGAGCTTCGTCGTCGCGATCCTCGACGTCAACGTCGCCGGCGAGCCGATCTACCCCGTCGCCGAGGCGATCGTGCGCCGTGGCCTGCCGCTCGTATTCTCCACCGGCTACGGCGGCGCCGGCATCCGCGAGCCGTTCCGCGATCGCCCGGTGGTGCAGAAGCCGTTCAGCCAGCAGGACCTCAAGCGCACCCTGATCGCCGCGATCGCGGCGGGGGGCTGAGGGGCGGGCCCGAAGGGCTGCGTCTCCGAAGCGGCGCGACGATAAGACCGATGCGCCTCAAACTCCCGACTGACCGAATAACCCCCTCGGTCATTCCGGGGCCGCGTAGCGGAGCCCGGAATCCAGAGCCGCGGATGGTTCAGGATCAAGCGGGATGCTCACAGTGTCATTCTGAATGACCTGCGTGTCTGGGCGTGCCTCCGGCACTCCGGGCGACGCTGTGCGGCCCCGGAATGACGTGGAGAGGCGGACGATTCGGCGCCACCGACTTGGCCCTCATTCCCATCGCCTTCGGCCTCAACGCCCGACCCGCTGCGCCGCACCCACGACCCGCCGCTCCGCCGGCTCACGCGCGTCGGCCGCCTCCTGCGCCTCGACGCGGCGCTTGAACGCGCCCCAGGCCATCAGCGTGCAGCCGCAGCCGTCGCACTGGATCATCGCGTCGTCGGTGAGGTCGGCCGGCAAACGAACCCCCGGCGAGCCGCAGGACTCGCATCCGAAACCGCTGCGCATCTCGTGCCCCCCTGCTCCCGACCTCATCGCGACTGCGAGCTTAAGCATGCTGCGCTGCACGCGAGATGAACGGATTCCCAGAATCCGGGGGAGTGCACCTCACAAAACTCCCGCAGCGCCGACGCGGCCGCATCGAACGACGCCGGCGACCGGGAGTTTTGTGAGAGACACTTAACGGCCCATCTCCAGCTCGAAGGCCGAGACGACGTGGCGGGGCCAGCGGCCCGGTGCCACGAGCACCGCGTCGGCCCTGAGGGTGAGGCCGGCACTCCAGGGCGCGCGGGCAGTCCAAGCCCGGGCGGCGCGGGAGAACAGGCGGCGCTTGCGCGCGTCGATCGCGTCTTGCGCCGCGTCGAGGGTCGACCGCGCCTTGACCTCCACGAAGGCGACCGTGCTGCCGCGGCGCACGATCAGGTCGATCTCGCCGCCGCCGAGGGACACGCGCCAGGCCAGCGGCCGGTAGCCCTTGAGCAGGAGGGCGAAAGCCGCCAGGAGCTCCGCCCGCCGGCCGCGGGCGAGATGGAGCCGGCGGCGCGCGGCGTCAGGCGTCGCCGGCATCGTCGGCGCGGCGGGCAAGCACCAGGGCGCGGGCATAGACCTCGCGCCGCTTGAGGCCGGTCTCGTCGGCGACGAGGCTGGCGGCGTCCTTGATCGAGTGGCGGGCGAGCGCCGCCTCGATCCGGGCATCGAGGTCGGCATCGTGTTCCGGCCCCGGCGCGTCCTCGGGCGCGGTGCCGATCACCACCACCACCTCGCCCTTCGGCGGGCCCGACGCGGCGTAATCGGCGGCGAGGCCCGCGAGGTCGCCCCGGCGCACGGTCTCGAACAGCTTGGTCAATTCGCGCGCCACCGCGGCGGAGCGCGTCCCGCCCAGAACCTCGGCGGCGTCGGCGAGCATCTCGGGCAGGCGGTGGGGCGCCTCGAACAGCACCAGCGTCCCCGGCACGCCGGCGAGCACCGCGAGCCGGTTGCGCCGCGCCCCGCTCTTCTGCGGCAGGAACCCCTCGAAGAAGAACCGGTCGGTCGGCAGGCCGGCGGCGACGAGCGCGGTGATCGCCGCCGAGGGGCCGGGGATCGGGGTGACGGCGAGGCCGGCCTCGATCGCGGCCTGAACCAGCTTGAAGCCCGGATCCGAGACCAGCGGCGTGCCGGCATCCGAGACCAGCGCCAGGGCCTCCCCGTCCCGCATGCGGGCAATCATCCGCTCGCGCACCCCCTCCCCCGAATGCTCGTGATAGGCGACGAGAGGGGTGGTGATGCCGTAATGGGCGAGAAGGGTGCGGGTGACCCGCGTATCCTCCGCCAGCACCGCGTCGGCGGCGGCGAGCGTCGAGAGCGCCCGGAAGGTCACGTCCTTCAGGTTGCCGATCGGGGTCGCCACGACGTGCAGGCCGGGGGACAGGGGCTCGGCCTCGGCGGCGAGGCCGAAGGCGGTGTAGACGGCCGGTCCCCGACCGGTCGCGCGGCCGGAGGAACGTGGGCGGGAATCGTCGCTGCGCTGGGTCATCGCCGCCACAATGCCACGGCTCGGTTGCGCAGCGCCACAACCGGGCGGACGGGAGCGGTCGTTTACTTTTCGGCGGCAGACTTTATGCACCGGGCACGGATGTTGCTGCCGGGTTGCCGGCGCCGATTCGCGGCGCAGGGCGGCCGGACTGGGGGAGCGGGCGATGGGGGGCATCGGCCTCGACACTGTGAGGCGCTTCGGACGGGGCGCCCTGGCACTCGCCGGCTTCCTCGGGCTCGCCGCCTGCGGCGGGGTCGACAGCCCGGTCGTCGTCACCCGCACGGCACCGGTCGTCGAGGCGCCGGCCGCCCCGTCCGGCGAGGGGACGACGCTCGGCGCCGGCAGCGTCAAGGTCGCGCTGATCCTGCCGCTCTCGGGCCCCGGCGCGTCCGTGGGTGCGGCCCTGCGCAACGCCGCCGACCTCGCGCTGCAGGAATCGCAGAGCCCCGACCTGACGATCCTGGTGAAGGACGACCGCGGCACGCCGGACGGCGCCCGGGAGGCCGCGGCGGCGGCGCTCGCCGAGGGGGCGGAGCTGGTGATCGGCCCGCTCTTCTCCGCCACGGTGCAATCGGCCGCCGCCACGGTACGGCCCAGCGGCAAGCCGGTGATCGCCTTCTCGACCGATACCAGCGTCGCGGCGCGCGGCGTCTACCTCTTGAGCTTCCTGCCGCAGACGGAGGTCGACCGGATCATCGACGAGACCACGGCGGCGGGGCGGCGCTCCTTCGCCGCCCTGATCCCGGATTCGACCTACGGCCACGTCGTCGAGGCGCAGTTCCGCGAGGCAGTGGCCCGCCGTGGCGGCCGCGTGGTGGCGATCGAGCGCTACCCCGCCGGCAACCCCGCCGCCTCGGTCGGGCGCCTCGCCCCACTGATCTCCGGCCCGGCGCCGCAGGCCGACGCGCTGTTCCTGCCCGATACGCCGGAGGGCCTCGCCGCCGCCGGCGCGGCGCTGACCCGCGCGGGCTTCAGCCCGGCCCGGGTCAAGCCGGTCGGGACGGCGGTCTGGAACGACCCGCGGGTCTTCGCGCTGCCGGCCTTCCAGGGCGGCTGGTTCGCCGCCGCGGATCCGGCGGGCTTCACCGGCTTCAGCCAGCGCTACCGGGCGAGGTTCGGCTCGGACCCGGTACGGGTCGCGACGCTCTCCTACGACGCCGTGTCCCTCGCCGCGGCGCTGAACCGCCAGTACGGGTCGCAGCGCTTCGCCGACACCACCCTCACCAACCCCTCGGGCTTCGCCGGGATCGATGGCACCTTCCGGTTCCGCCCGGAGGGGACCAGCGACCGGACGCTCGCGGTGTTCGAGATCCGCGGCGGGAGCGCGACGATCGTCAGCCCGGCGCCGCGGGCGCTGGGTCCGTCGGGGACGTGAGCGGCCAGTTGGCGCCGGGCACTCTCGATCGGGATCTGATCCGGATCGATTCCGCGAAATCCCACCTACGACCTCATCCTGAGGTGCCGCGTAGCGGCCTCGAAGGAGGCCTCCAGATGCCGCTGCGATCTCTGGAAGCCTCCTTCGAGGCTCACTTCGTTCGCACCTCAGGATGAGGTCGTGTGTGGGAGATTGCGGCTTCCGGCGGGGGCTCACACCCCGGATCACCTCACGCCGCAAGCTCCGCCACCACCGCGTTGAGCACCGGGGCCCCCTTCGGCGTCGCGGCCAGCCGCGCATCCGGCGTCCGGGCGACCAACCCGGCCGCGACGAGCCCGGCGACGCGATCCGGATCGAGGGGCCGGCCCTTGAGCGCCGCGTAGCGGGCGGGGTCGATGCCCTCGCGCAGGCGCAGGCCCATCATCAGGAGCTCGTCGGCCTGGTCGCTCGCGCTCAAGCGCTCCGTCTCGACGATGCCGTGCCCCTCGCCCTCGGCCCGGGCGAGCCAGGCCTCCGGGTTACGCTCGGTCGAGGTGCCGATGCGGCCCTCGGGCAGGACCAGGCGGCCATGGGCGCCGGGGCCGATGCCCGCATACTCGCCGTAGCGCCAGTAGAGCAGGTTGTGGCGCGATTCGGCGCCGGGCCGGGCGTGGTTCGAGATCTCGTAGGCCGGCAGGCCTGCGCCTGAGCAGACCTCCTGCGTCACGTCGTAGAGGATCCGCGCCGTGTCGTCGTCCGGCACGGTGAGCTTGCCGGCGGCGGCGAGGCCGTAGAACGGCGTCCCCTCCTCGATGGTGAGCTGGTAGAGCGACAGGTGCTCCGCCGCCCGGGCGATCGCCTCGCGCAGTTCCGCGGCCCAGGCCTCCGGCGTCTGGTCGGGGCGGGCGTAGATCAGGTCGAAGGAATAGCGCTCGAAATGCGCGGCGGCGGTCTCGACCGCCCGCATCGCCTCCGCGGTGCTGTGAAGCCGGCCGAGTTTTTTGAGCGAGGCGTTGTCGAGGGCCTGCACCCCGAGCGAGACCCGGTTGACCCCCGCCGCCCGGTAGCCGCGGAAGCGGCCGGCCTCGACGCTGGTGGGGTTGGCTTCCAGCGTCACCTCGACGTCCGGCGCCACGCTCCAGGCCCCCGCCACCGCGTCGAGGAGCGCCCCTACCGTCTCGGGCTCCATCAGCGAGGGCGTGCCGCCGCCGAGGAAGATGCTGGTGACCGTCCGCCCCGGCGCGAGCGACGCCGCGTGGGCGATCTCCCGCGCGAAGGCGGCCCGCCACCGCGCCTGGTCGAGGCGTCCGTGGCGGACATGGCTGTTGAAGTCGCAGTAGGGGCACTTCGCGGCGCAGAAGGGCCAGTGCAGGTAGACCCCGAAGCCGACGTCCCGGGTCGGATGATCGATCATCCGGCGGATGTGCCGACCTTGGGCTCGCGGCGCAAGGGGTACGCACGGCACAAGAGGGTGCGGCACCTCGCGCGCAGGCTCCCACGAAGGGGTCACGAGCGCGTTCGCCGACAGGGTGCGAGCGCAGGGACGTTCCCTGAACCGGAGAACCGGCCCTCAGGCAAAGTCGTCCGGGATGGCTCGGATAATCGCTACCGGACCGCGAAGGGCGCCTGGAACGGTCGCCCGAACGGCACGCCGGTGTTCACCGTCTGCACCGGCTTCAGATAGGCGGTCCCGCTGCGGGTGTTGTTGCGGGTGTCGACGAAGCTGACCGGCCTCTCCACCCATTCCATCACCGAGACGTCGCCCGGTGCGCCGACCTGGAGCGTGCCGAGCTTGGCGCCGCGGTCGATCACCCGGGCCGGGGCCGAGGTCGTCATCGCCACGACCTGCTCCAGGCTGAAGCCGAGCGGCAGGAACTTGCTCATCACCCAGGGCAGGAACGGCATGCCCGCCGTATTGCCCGAGACGACGTGGAGGTCGGAGGAGATCGTGTCCGGCGGGGCGCCCTGGGCGATCGCCGCCTCCGCCACCGTGAAGTCGAACGAGCCGCCGCCATGGCCGATGTCGAACACCACGCCGCGCCGCTTGGCCTCGAGGGCGGCCGGCAGCAGCTTGCCGTCCTGAACGATGTTCGTGAACTGGCCGCCGATATTCGGCGCGCCGGAGAAGCAATGGGTGAGGATATCGCCGGGCCGCAGCAGGTCGAGGATCCGGCTCATCAGCTCGGCGGTCTCGACGCCCCCGATATGGACCATGATCTTCGCCGGCCGCCCGGACATCTCGCAGGCCTGGACCGCCCGTTTCAGCGGTTCGACGCCGTGCTTGAAGATCACGTTCTCGGACATGCGCACCTTCACGCCGATCACGAAGTCCGGGTTCTCCGCGAGCGCCAGCGCGCAGGCCTCCACCTGGGCGTTGTCGATGTTGTAGAGTTCCGCGACCGGGAAGGCCGACAGGCCGTTATTCGCGATGTGCACGAAGGCGAACATGCGCGTGCGGGTCTGGGCGGCGATGTGCCGGCGCAGGGCCGCGAGGTTGTTGGCCCCCGCATCCCCGGCCGAGACCACGGTGGTCACCCCGGAATACGGCACCGTCTCGTCGGCCGGAATGCCGATGGCCGATCCATAGGGGTAGGTGTGGGCATGGAGATCGACGAGGCCCGGCAGGACGAGCTTGCCCGACGCGTCGAGCACGCGCTGAGCGCGGGTCGCCGGGATGTCGGGATCGAGTGCCGCGACGAGGCCGAAGCGGATGCCGACGTCGCGCTTGGCGCGCAGCGACTGGCTCGGATCGATGACCTCGCCGCCCTTGATGACGAGGTCGAACTTGTCGTTCGGCCCCATCGCGGCATCGACGGCCCCGGTCGCGGCCAGGAATCCGGTCGCGGAGAGGCCCCCGAGCCACGCCCGGCGCGTCAGGTCACTCATCGATCCCCCCTCGCGGAATGCTCTTCGGCATTCACGTCATCTGTGGTCCGTCACGACGATGCTGAAAAATAACCTGATCATCTCAGCATCGTTCAAGTTGCACAGAAGATGTGTTCGAGCATCGGCCGTCAAGGCGTTCGGTGAGGATTCGCGCCGCGACCGACGCGTGGGACGGATGATGAGATGCGACAGGGTGCCGCGGAGCGCGAGAGGAGGCTCGACGCGGACGCTGCCGCACCTCCCCGTCGCTCGACCATCTCCCGGATGTCCCCGGATGGACTCAACCCAGCGGGGCGTGGCCGACCGTGGCCACCCCATCCACTGCTTCCGCGACCCTGCGAGGAAATCACGTCACGACGGGTCCTAGACCGGCAACCCATGATGCCGCCGGGCGATCAGGCATTCCGGATCGCCGGGCTCGCAGGTGCGGCAGACCTCGGGGCGGACCGCGTAGACCTTGCACGCCACGCGCTCGCCGACCCGGCCGTCGAGGGCGGAGCAGCGCTCGCCCTCGCAGCGCATCCGCCCGGCCGGATCATCGACGTAGATCTCCGGGATCCGGGCGATGTCGGCATCGTCCTCGATGCTGAAGCGCGGCCACTCGGCCGAGTAGGCGCAGCAGGCCCCGCATTCCTGACAGGCGAAGGTGGCTGGATCGGCGTGAGCCGGGCTCACGGCGACAGGCCCGGCGCCGCCGGCGGGATCGGGCGCGGGCGGCCGTCATCGTCGATCGCCACGAAGGTGAACACGCCCTCCGTCACCTTCTCGCGGGTCTGGGTGCGGAAGCGCCGGGCCCAGGCCTCGATCTGGAGCCGCATCGAGGTGCGGCCGGTCGACACCACATGAGTGTAGACGCAGAGCACGTCGCCGACCCGGACCGGGCGCAGGAAGGTCATGCCCTCGACCGCCACCGTGACGACGCGGCCCTGCGCCCGCTCGACCCCGGCGATGCCGCCGGCCTGGTCCATCTGCGACATCACCCAGCCGCCGAAGATGTCGCCGTTGGCGTTGGTGTCGGCCGGCATGGCGATGGTCCGCACTGTCAGCTCGCCCTGCGGCCGCGCCGCGTCGGTCGCCGTGTCCGTGGTCATGATGGTGACGCCCCCCTGGTCTCCCGGGCGAGCATAGGGCATCGAGGCGCCGGAGCGCGAGCGCCCCGATTCGAGAGCCACGCGGTTTCTTCCTCCCGCGCACGGCCCTAGTGTCGGCGCCACGCCATCAGCCGGAGGACGCATCATGATCCAGGGCCATCCCACCAGCGGCGCCGAAGCCGACCGCGACTGCCCGGTTCCCCTCGCGACCCTCGGGGAGATCTACCGGGCCGAGCCGGAGGACCTGCCGGACCTCCTCGAGGCCCTGCCGGTGGAGACCCGCGCCAAGCTCGCGGGCTACCTCTACGCCAAGAGCCACACCCACAAGCTCGGCCTCACCGTCGCCCGCACCTGCGGCAAGGACGACCTGGTGAAGGCGCTCGGCGAGATCGGCGCCGTGGTCCACGGCCAGGCCCACCTGCCGCCGCCCAAGCCCGTCCAGGCCGCCCCGGCGGCACCCCAGACCCGCAAGATCAGCCTCGGCGGGTCGGGCGCCAAGCGCAGCTTCGATTGAACAATTGCAGCTGTGATCGGGCCTCTCTCCGATCAACTCGATAAAACTCATTATCCCACCCGCGACCTCATCCTGAGGTGTCAGTCGATCGTGATCGACTGACCTCGAAGGAGACCTCCAGAATCCGCGGAGATGTCTGGAGGCCTCCTTCGAGGCACGCTTCGCGTGCACCTCAGGATGAGGTCGTGGAGCGGATCGAGATTACGAGTTCGCCTCGGTCCCGCACCACTCGGCGACGAACAGCGCCATCGCGGTGGTGATGCGCTTGAGCGAGGCGAGACTCACCCGCTCGTCGAAGCCGTGGATGTTCTCGCTCTTCGGGCCGTAGCAGAGCGCCGGCACCCGGTCGTAGAGGGCGTGGACCCGGGTATCGAGGTAGCCCGCGGTCATGAAGCTCCTGAGCGCGCTGCCGGTAGCCGCCTCGTGCGCCCGGCCGAGCACGGCCTCGGCGTCAGAGCCCTCGTCGAGCACGTAGCCCTCGGCGAAGAAGCCGTGGAAGGTGACGCTCGGCGGGCTGTTCGACAGGAAGGCGTCGTCCCGGGCGAAGGCCGCCACCGCCGCCTCGATCTCGCGGGCCGCTTCCGCGGCGCTGGTGCCCGGGTAGATCGCGATGCGGCAGTCGATCCGGCACCAGGCCGGCACCGAGGAGGCCCAGTCGCCGCCCTCGATCCGCCCGATATTGAGGTTGATCGGGTGCGCCTCGCCCTCGAAATGCGGGCGCCCGGCCTTGTCCTCGTTCCAGCGCGCCTCGATCCCGCGCAACGCCCCGATCACCCGGTAGGCGGCGTCGATGGCGTTGGCCCCCGTGCCCATCTCGCGCACATGGACCGGCCGGCCCCGGACCTCGACCTGGAACCACAGGACGCCGGTATTGGCGCGCACCAGCATCTCCTCCTCGGGCTCGGGGATCAGCACCGCGTCGGCGCGGTAGCCGCGCAGATGGGTCATCAGGGCGCCGTTGCCGGTCGATTCCTCTTCCACCACCGATTGCAGCGTCACGGTGGCGGCGGGCTGGAGGCCGATACGGCGAAGCGCATCGAGGGCGAACAGGTTGGCGGCGTGGCCCGCCTTCATGTCGGCGCCGCCGCGGCCGTAGAGCCAGTCGCCCTCCACCACCGGCTCGAAGGGCGGGTGGGTCCAGAGGTCGGCGGGGCCGGCCGGCACCACGTCGACATGGGCCTGGAGGATCAGCGAGCGCCCCGTCTCCTCCCGCGGCCGGTGGATGCCGACGACGATCGGCGCTTCGGAATGCTCCGGGCTGAACGTGGCTCCGCCCGGATGCGCCTCGATCTGCTCGCGGTCCATCGCGAAGCGGTCCATGGCGTAGCCGCGCGCGCGATACTCACGGAACACGAAATCCTGGATCGCCTGCTCCTGCCCGCGGGTCGAGGGGAAGCGGATCAGCGCCTGGGTGTGGGCGATCTGGTCGGAAAAACCGTCGGCGACGGCCGTGATGATGCGGTCGCGCAGGGCGGGGTCCAGGGGCATCGGGGGCTCCTTCGAGGCGGGCGTCCCGTCATAGCCCGTCGGGGGGTGCGGCACCTATGCGCTGGAGACGCGCCAGCTTGCATGCGGCGATCTCTCCACCCTCCCCGCCCTTTCCCGGACGACTGAAGCGAAGCGGAAGGAGATCCGGGAAAGGGGAGATGTCACGCCCCCAACCGCCCGATGATGTGGTCCGCCACGCGCAGCGCGTTGGCGATGATCGTCAGCGTCGGGTTCACGGCGCCGATCGACGGGAAGAAGCTCGCATCGGTCACGTAGAGGTTGTCGAGCTCGTGCGCCTTGCAGTCGAGGTCGAGGACCGAGGTCGCCGGGTCGGGACCGAAGCGCAAAGTCCCGGCCTGGTGGGCGGTGCCGCCGATCGGCACGTCCTTGCCGAGGTAGAGCGAGCGGTCGAACAGGTGCGGATGGATGTCGAGCTTCCCGCAGAGATCGCGCAGCTTGGCCTTGAGCCGGTGCAGCGCCTCCTCGTTGGTCTGCTTCAAGTCGAGCCGCACCTTGTCGCCGTCGTAGAAGATCCGGTTCTCCGGGATCGGCAGATCCTCGGTGG
The DNA here is from genome assembly GCF_040593685.1 of Methylobacterium sp. EM32. NCBI lineage: Bacteria > Pseudomonadati > Pseudomonadota > Alphaproteobacteria > Hyphomicrobiales > Methylobacteriaceae > Methylobacterium > Methylobacterium sp. EM32. The sequence continues at coordinate 17,899 of NZ_JBEXZS010000052.1, forward strand.
TGAGCCAGAAATCCAGCGAGTGCTTGGCGAGCCAGTCGAACGGCTTCTCCGGGAACCATTGCAGGAAGCTGGGCAGGCCCTCGCCGTGGATCTGCACCCCGTCGGACTTGCCGACCATCTGGATGTGGCCGAGCGGAAACTCCCAGTCGTCGGCGCCGAAGTAGAAGTCGTTGAGGCCGAGCGTCTTCTGGAACTTGGTCGGGTTCGGGGTGCGGGAGATCGCCAGCACCGTCGAGTTGTTGTGCCGCATGTAGTTGCGGCCGACCTGGCCTGAGCGGTTCGCCAGCCCCTGCGGGTGGGCGTCGCTGGCGGAGCGCAGCAGCAGCAGCGCCGAGGACAGGGCGCCGCAGGCCACCACCACGATGTCACCGGTGAAAGTCTCGGTCGCGCTACCGCGCTTCACCTCGACGCCGGTCACCGTCCGCCCGGACGGGTCGGTCAGCAGCCGGTCGACGTAGGAATGGGTCTTGAGGGTCAGGTTCGGATGCGTGGCCAGGGCCGGGTCGACGCAGGCGATCTGTGCGTCGGCCTTGCCGTTGGTGATGCAGGGATAGCCGTCGAAGGCGTCGCAGCGAATGCAGGCCGAGTGCGGCAGCGGCTTGCCGTCCCGCTCCTCCAGCCGCACGCCGACCGGCAGGTGGAACGGGTGGTGGCCCTCGCGCTTCAGGCCGTCGAACAGCTCCTGGATCCGGGGCTCGTGGGTGATCGGCGGGTAGGCGTAGGGTTTCGCGGCGGGCGGCTCGGTCGGGTCCTCGCCGCGCAGGCCGTGGACGTAATAAAGCTCCTCCGCCGCCTGGTAATAGGGCTCGAACACGTCGTATTTCAGCGGCCATTCCGGCGAGATGCCGTCCGGGTGGCGGACTTGATAAAAATCCTTCTCGCGCAGGCGGAGCAGGACCGAGCCGTAGACCTTGCTGTTGCCGCCGACGAAGTAGTGCAGGCCGGGATGGAAGCTGGAGCCGTCGGCACCGTACCAGGTCTCCGGCGCCTGGTAGCGGGCCTCGACGAAGACCGCCTGGCTGTCCCAGTTCTCGCGCTCGCGGGGCAGGTAGTCGCCGCGCTCGAGCAGCAGGATGCGCTTGCCGGTCTGGGCCAGCCGCCACGCCATGGTGCCGCCGCCCGGCCCCGAGCCGATGATGACGACGTCGTAGTGCCGGTTCTCGCTCATCGGCGGTCGTCCCTCCTGCGGCAGGCACGGGATGATCCGGGCCGCTCGGTCGTGCGAGGCGGATATGGCGGGGCTGGCGCGAACGTCGACCCGCCCCAGTTAGCTTTTCGCACTGCGAAACACGGCAGCGGGGATCCTTGAACGATGGCCAGCTTCAGCATCGTGATCGCCTTCGGGGTCCGGCTCCTCCTGGTGATGCTGTTCCTGCCGTTCAGCGCCCTCGACAAGATCCTGAATTTTCGTGGGGCGGTGGGCCAGGCGAAACAGGCGGTGCACGCCACCGCACCCGCTACGGCGCTGATCCTCGCCGGCCTGTTCGTCGAGATCGTGATGTCGCTCGGCATCCTCACCGGCATCGCCGACCGCTTCGCCGCCTTCGTGCTCGCCGGCTATTGCGGCGTCACCGCGCTCCTGTGGAAGCAGTTCTGGAAGCCGGGCGATTTCTGGTCCGGCGGCAAGGGGCGCGAGCTTTTCTGGGATTTCTGGAAGAACCTCGCGCTCGCCGGCGGGTTTCTGCTCGTCACCTTCGGCACCGGGGCGAGCACGGTCGAGACGTTTTTCTCCGACCCCTTCGCCTCGTCGAAGCCCTACAGCGTCAGCGAGACCGCCCGATGAGCGACGATAAGCCAAAAATCCCCTACTGGCACCTCTGGGCCGACGCGGACGGGATCAGCCACCAGACCCGGTGCGCCTTCACCGAGTTCGAGGAGAAGTCGATGTCGCCGCCGGCCCCGCCGCAATGGCAGGGGCAGAAGACCCATGACGGCGCCACGGTCTTCGTCACCGTGCAGCCGGTCGGCTGGACCGGCGATTGGCACCCGAACCCGAAGCCGCAATGGATCATCCCGCTCTCCGGCCGCTGGTTCGTCGAATCGATGGACGGCACGCGGATCGAGATGGGCCCGGGCGAGATCTCGTTCGGCGAGGACCAGAATGTGCGCGAGGTCGACGGCAAGAAGGGCCACCGCTCCGGCACGATCGGGGACGAGCCGGCGGTGCTGATGATCGTCCAATACGACAAGCCCCCGACCACCGGCGCGGCCTGCCGGTTCCGGTGACGCCATGGACGGGTTCGAGATCCACGACGAGCGCTTCAAGCACTACATCCTGGGCAACGCCCCGCTCGAGGAACTGGGCTCCGGCTTCCGCTGGATCGAGGGCCCGGTCTGGATGGGCGACGCCGATTGCCTGCTGTTCCAGGACCTGCCGCGCAACCGCACGATGCGGTGGATCGAGGGGGCCGGCTTCTCGGTCTACCGCGCGCCCTCGAACTACGCCAACGGCCAGACCCGCGACCGGCAGGGCCGGCTGATCGGCTGCTCGCATCGCGGCCGCTGCCTGTACCGCACCGAGTACGACGGCACGGTCACGACGCTGGTCGAGCGCCATGCCGGGAAGCGCTTGAACTCCCCGAACGACGTGGTGGTGAAGTCCGACGGCACGATCTGGTTCAGCGATCCGGTCTACGGCATCGCGAACGACTACGAGGGCGGACGCCAGACCTCCGAGCAGCCGCCGGCGCTCTACCGCTTCGATCCCGCGACGAACGAGATCACGGTGATGGCCGGCGACTTCGACGGCCCGAACGGCCTCGCCTTCTCGCCCGACGAGCGCCGGCTCTACGTGGCGGAGACCGGCGACCAGTCGAAGCCGAACCCGCGCCAGTACATCCGGGTCTTCGACGTCGCGCCCGACGGCGCACTGTCGAGGGGCGACATCTTCCATAAGATCGAGCCGGGCTATTGCGACGGGATGCGGGTCGACGAGGACGGCAACGTCTGGTCGAGCGCGGGCGACGGGGTGCATTGCCTCAGCCCGGAGGGCAAGCTGATGGGCAAGATCCTGGTGCCCTACACGGTCTCGAACATCACCTTCGGCGGGCCGACCAAGAACCGCCTGTTCATCGGCGGCTCGCACACGCTCTATTCGATCTTCCTCGACCGCCGCGGGGTGCAGACGCCGTGACGGTGCCTTCACCTCGGGCCCTGCGCCTCGCCGGCATCGTCCTCGTCTCTGGCAATCCGGACGCGCTGGCGGGGTTCTACCGCGGGGCTCTGGGCTTCACCGATGCCGAGGCGCCGCCGGATCCGGGCGTGGCCGGGACACGGGCCGTGCCGCTTCGCCTCGGCGGCCAGCGCCTCGACCTCGTCGCGATGACGCCGCCGGGCCGGCCCTATCCGGGCGACGTGCTGGGATTCAGCCCGCTGTTCCAGCACTGCGCCATCATCGTGTCTGACATGGCGGCGGCCCAGGCCCGCCTGTCGGCCCATCCGGGCTGGCGCCAGATCTCGACCGACGGACCGGTGCGGCTGCCCGCCTCGTCCGGCGGCGTGACCGCGTTCAAGTTCCGCGACCCCGAGGGCCATCCTCTCGAATTCTTGGCCTTCCCGCCGGCAGCGACGCCCGAGGCGTGGCGGCGGCCGGATGCGTCCGATCCCTGCCTCGGCCTCGATCACTCGGCGATCTCGGTCGCCGACACCGCCCGCAGCGTCGCGTTCTACGAGTCGCTCGGGCTCAGTGTCGCGTCGAGCTCGCTCAATACCGGAGCGGAACAGGCCCGCCTTGATGCCGTCGCCGATCCGACGGTCGAGGTGACGGGTCTCGGCTTCCCGGACGGGCGACCGCCTCATGTCGAGTTGCTGTGCTACCGCGGGGATCTCCCCCGGCCGGCCTCCGACCTCGCGGTGAACGACGTTGCGGCGACCCGGCTGGTGATCGCGATGCCGGATGAGAAGGCTCTGGCGGCGGCCTGCGCTGCGCATGCCGGGCGATTGGTCTCCGGCGGAGTCGGCCCGCGATCCGACGGCGGTGCGGATGCGCTGCTACGCGACCCGGACGGGCATCTGGTGTGGCTGACGGTGGAGTAGAAAACTAGCTGATCACCTGTAGAGGTCCAAGGCGCGTAAATCGCAGTCGCGATAAACCGAATATTCTCCGTGTCATCCCGGGGCTCGCTGCAAGCGAGAACCCGGGATCCATAACCGCTGGCGGAAGACAATGAGGCGGATCGCGTCCCTCCTCATCCTGGAGCGTCAGCGGTTATGGATCCCGGGTTCCGCTTCGCGGCCCCGGGATGACTAAGAGGGCAACATCACCGTCGATCGAGGCGACACACGTGTCAGAACAGGCACGCGTCTACGCTCACCGGCTCAACCCGACATCCCTCCCTCCTCGACCTGTCGATGCCGCACCACCGTGAACCCCTCCTCCTCCGCCGGCGGCACGAAGTAGCGCGTGAACAAATCGAACTCCTCGTCGCTCACGGTGAATTCGTGCGTCCCGGCCGCGTTGCGACGGCGCAGGCGCGCCTTGCACAGGGCGTCGTCGGCCTCAAGGGAGTGCAGCTGGTGCGCCACCTCCGCCTCGCGAAACAGCGTCCGCATCCAGGCCCGGCTCTCCGGCGTGTTGGCGGGGAAATCGAGCACCACGGACAGGCCGGCCCGCAGCAGCGCGACGAGGTGCGGCCCGATCGTGGCGCGCAGGCGCCGGCTGTTGCGGACGTAATCGGCGAGGGTCGTTTGCTCGCCCGGATAGAGCCCGGCGAGCCACTGGTCCTCGCGGACCAGGATCGTGCCGGGCCGCGCGGCCAGCGCCGCGGCGAGCGTCGATTTTCCAGCCGAGATCTTGCCGCACAGGAGGTGCAGCACCGCGTCGGGGACGGACATGGGACAAGACCTTCCAGGGGCGCCACAGGAGCGCCGCGAGCGTCACGGAGGATGCGGACAGCCGAAGACCCGGCCCGACGGATCAGGCCGGGGGGGTAATTCGGCGTTGCAGTGCGACGGGACGCGGGAAGGTCATGGGGCGATCGTGATCGCGTCTTGTCCCAGGGTCAAGCGGCCGGGACGATGTCGGGTCGCCAGGATCCGGCGGGCTGGACCCGGCGGGCGAGCGGTGCGGGGGTGACGTGCCCGCCGTGGCGCTGCAGCGCGAGCTCGGCGCCGCGGCGCGACTGCTTCAGGGCGACGAGGCCCGACCAGCGCATCGCCACCTCGTGCCGCGCCACGAGCCGGCCGGCGGCGTCGTAGCGGCGCCAGCCGCAGCGCTCCCGGCCGTGTTCGTCGTTCTCGTCGTAGGTCTCGTAGCGGGCGACGAGCGTGCCGGCGGCGTCGAACTCGTCGTGGTACCAGCATACGCCGTCGGTCGGAGCGCCGCGGCTGCGCGAGCCCCGGATCACCAGGCGATGCTCGACGGGGATGCGGAAGATCGTCTCGAAGACGGGCGGCTGGAACAGCATGACCGTCGATACCCCCCTGACGTCGTGTCGCCGAATGGTTAGCGAGCGACAGGGTGCGATGCAGCATAACCGCCGTCAAGTGCACGGCGTTGCGGCAGGCGATGCTATTCGGGAGCCGACGGGTGCTCCTTTGGTCCAAGATGCCCTAGCTTCCGCGGCGGTGAGGCAACGGCCAAGGAATTTCGACGATGCTGAGCGGGATGCGGTGCGACCGGGAACAGGCCGTTTCGGGTCTGATCGCGCTGACGCTGATCGCGAGCGCTGGAAGCGCGCTCGCCGCCGAGGGCGACTGCTTCGATTACGGCGCGCTCGGCGCCGGCTCCGGTCCGAGCCTCGGCACGATCAAGCCCGGCGCGGCGCGGGTGCCGTTCGTGCAAGGCGCGTCCGGCCGCAAGGGCTGCCCCGGGGCGGATCCGGCCTGCCGCGAGAAGGCCTTCCTGGTGCCGGGCAACACCGTGATCCTCGGCGGCACCGTGCCCGGCTTCGTCTGCGCCACCTATGTCGGGCAGAAGGGCGCGGTCCGCGCCGGCTGGCTGCCGGAGAGTGCGGTGGCGCGGGAGCCGACCCCGCCGGCGCCCGTAGCGAAGGACTGGACCGGCACCTGGACGGCGCCGGAGCAGACGATCAGGATCCGTCCGGGCAAGGTTGCGGGCACCCTCGCGGTCGAGGGCGACGCGACCTACGGCGCTCTCGATCCCGACCGGGTCCGTCGCGGCGCCGTCAACACGGGCAGCGTTTCGGGCGAGGCAGCGCCGAACGGTCACACCCTCGCCTTCACCATGGGGGACAAGGGCACGCTTCCCTTCACGGCCGGCGCGCCGACCGATTGCCGCCTGCGCCTGCAGCTGCTGCCGCCGTTCCTGCTCGCCGAGGACAACAGCGCCTGCGGCGGCCTGAACGTCACCTTCGCCAATGTCTATCGCCGCACCAAGCCCTGATCCGGATCAGCCAGGAGCGACCCCGATGCGCCGCCACCGCCACGCCAAGATCGTCGCCACCGTCGGCCCGGCCAGCAACACGCCGGAGCGGCTGAAGGCCCTCTTTCTCGCCGGGGTCGACACCTTCCGGCTGAACTTCTCCCACGGCACCCACGACGACCACGCCAAGGTCCACGCCGCGATCCGGGCGCTCGAACAGGAGACTGGCCGGCCGATCGGCATCCTGCAAGACCTCCAGGGGCCGAAGATCCGCATCGGCACCCTGCGGGGCGGCAAGGCGGAGCTTGCTACCGGCGACAGGATCCGCTTCGTGCGCGAGGGCCGGGAGGGCGGAACCGACGCGATCCCCCTGCCCCACCCGGAGATCTTCGCCGCGGTGGCGCCGGGCCAGGAGCTGCTCATCGACGACGGCCGGGTCCGGGTGCGGGTCGTCGGCGTCGACGACGCGGCGATCGACGCCGACGTGGTGGTGGGCGGGCCGATCTCCGACCGCAAGGGCGTCAACCTGCCCGGCACGGTGCTGGCCCTCTCGCCGCTGACCGAGAAGGACCGGCGCGACCTCGATTTCGGGCTCTCGCTCGGGGTCGACTGGGTAGCGCTCTCCTTCGTCCAGACCCCCTCCGACGTGATGGAGGCGCGCGGCCTGATCGCCGGCCGGGCCGGGCTGATCGCCAAGATCGAGAAGCCCTCGGCGCTCGATCACATCGAGGACATCATCCGCATCGCCGACGGGATCATGGTGGCCCGCGGCGATCTCGGCGTCGAACTGCCGCCCGAGGACGTGCCGGGACGCCAGAAGGAGCTGGTGCGGGCCTGCCGCCGGGCGGTGAAGCCGGTGATCGTCGCGACGCAGATGCTCGAATCGATGGTCTCGGCGCCCTCGCCGACCCGGGCGGAGGCCTCGGACGTCGCGACCGCCGTCTACGACGGCGCCGACGCGGTGATGCTCTCGGCCGAGTCGGCGGCGGGGCGCTACCCGATCGAGGCGGTCTCGATCATGGACCGGATCATCCGCCGCACCGAGCAGCACCGGCTCTACCGCTCGCTGGTGCGCGCGAGCGAGCCGGAGGTCGAGGACAGCCCGCCCCACGCCGTGGCCGCCGCGGCCGCGACCCTCGCCGACGCGATCGAGGCGGCGGCGATCGTCGCCTTCACGTCGAGCGGCACCACCGCCGCCCGCATCGCCCGCAAGCGCCCCAACGTGCCGATCCTCGCCGCCACCTCCGACACGGCGGTGTCGCGCCGCCTCAGCCTGTACTGGGGCGCGCATTCCGTGCTCGGCCCGGAGATCGACTCCTACGAGGCGATGGTCGACCGCGCCGCCGAGGTCGCGGCCCAGGAAGGCTTCGCGCAGGCGCCGGACCTGGTGGTGGCGGTGGCCGGCATCCCGTTCGGCCGGGCCGGCACCACCAACAACCTGCGGGTGGTGGAGCTGGGGCGGAAGGCGAGCGGGGTGTAGGCGCTCGTCTCTCGACGGGTTTCGTACCCGCAGGGTCATCCCGGGTTCCGCTTCGCGGCCCCGGAATGACGTGGAGGGTGGTAGGATCGCTCTCGCGCACGAGGCAAAGTCCACCCGGAGTGCTGCCCTCCCTTCCCCGCGATCCTCCGTCACCCCCAAAAGGTTCGGACGACTTCAAGTTGTGCCCACCGGATCGGCCTGCTACGCTGCGGCATCCGGACGAAACCGATCGTCCCGGGAGGGCCTGACGCCCATGCGCACCCTCGTCGCCCTGATGACCCTGCTGGCCGTCGGCCAGGGCGCCCTCCCCGCCGGCAGCGGCGACCGGGATGCGATGCGTGCAGTGATCCTGCGCCAGCAGGACGCGTTCCGGCACGACGATGCGGCCGCCGCCTACGCCGAGGCGGCCCCCGCCATCCGGTCGATCTTCGGGAGCCCCGAGTCCTTCATCGGCATGGTGCGGCAGGTTTACGCCCCCATCTACCGCAACCGCCGCTTCGAGTTCGGCACCGACGAGGAACTGCCCGACGGCAGCCTCGCGCAAGGGGTGCGCATTCAGGACCAGGACGGCACCGACTGGGAGGCGCTCTACACCCTGGAGCGCGACGCGGACGGGGCGTGGCGGATCACCGGCTGCCGCCTGCGCAAGGCGCCGGGCGCCAGCGCCTGATCGGCCTGCCCGCACGCACGGCTGACGCGCGCGCCGGATTCGTGTAGGGCCTGCGGCAGCCTCAGGACTGATGACCGTGCTCCATGTTTCGACCCGCGGCGCCGCCGCGCCGCTGACCTTCACCGACGCGCTCCTCGCCGGCCTCGCCCGCGACGGCGGCCTGTACATCCCGCAGGCCTGGCCGCAGATCTCGCACGAGACGATCGCGGGCCTCGCGGGCCGCCCCTACGCGGAGGCCGCCAGGACCGTGCTGTCGCCCCTCGTCGACGGCGAGATCGCGCAGGCTGATTTCGACCGGATGATCGACGAGGCCTACGCCACCTTCCGGCATCCGGCGGTCTGCCCGCTGACCCAGCTCGGCGACAACCTGTTCCTGCTCGAACTCCACCACGGCCCGACGCTCGCCTTCAAGGACGTGGCGATGCAGCTACTCGGCCGGCTGATGGACCACGCGCTCAAGGCCAAGGGCAGCCGGGCGACGATCGTCGGCGCCACCTCGGGCGATACCGGCAGCGCCGCCGTCGAGGCGTTCCGCGGCCTCGACAACGTCGATGTGTTCATCCTCTACCCCCACGGCCGGGTGTCGGAGGTGCAGCGCCGACAGATGACCACGGTCGACGCGCACAACATCCACGCGCTCGCGGTCGAGGGCACCTTCGACGATTGCCAGGCGATCGTGAAGGCGCTGTTCCAGCACCCGCGCTTCGCCGAGGACGTGCGCCTGTCAGGCGTCAACTCGATCAACTGGGCCCGGGTCGCGGCGCAGGCGGTCTACTACTTCACCAGCGCGGTGGCGCTCGGCAGCCCGCACCGCCCGGTCTCGTTCTCGGTGCCGACCGGCAATTTCGGCGACATCCTCGCCGGCTGGGCCGCCAAGCGCATGGGCCTGCCGGTCGGCCGGCTGATGATCGCCACCAACGCCAACGACATCCTGGCGCGCACGCTGGCGACGGGGTCGTACGAGGTCCGGGGCGTGGCGCCGACCACCTCGCCGTCGATGGACATCCAGGTCTCGTCGAACTTCGAGCGCCTGCTGTTCGAGACCCTCGATCGCGACGCCTCCGCCGTGAACCGGCTGATGGCCGGCCTCAAGCAGTCCGGCGCCTTCACGCTCGACCCCGCGACGCTCGCACGGATCCGGGCCGAGTTCGACGCGAGCGCGGTGCCCGAGGACGAGGTCGTGGCCGAGATCCGCGACGTCTACAAGGGCACCGGCCAGATCATCGATCCGCACAGCGCCATCGGCGTGCGCGCCGCCCGCAAGCTGGTCGCCGAGGATCCGGCCACGCCGGTGGTGGCGCTCGCCACCGCGCATGCGGCGAAGTTCCCGGACGCGGTCGAGGCCGCAACCGGCATCCGCCCGGCCCTGCCGCCCCACCTCGCCGACCTCCTGGAGCGCCGCGAGCGCTTCACCGTGCTGCCGAACGACGAGGCGGCGGTCGAACGGGCGATCCGCGAGCGCGCCCGCATCCTGGGACACGCCGCATGAACCAGCATTTCGCGACGCTCGGCGCCTCGCCGGACCTCAAGATCACGCGGCTCTCCAACGGGCTCACCGTCGCCACCGAGGCGATGCCCGGGGTCGCCACCGCGACCCTCGGGGTCTGGATCGGCGCCGGCTCGCGCAACGAGCGGCCGGAGGAGCACGGGCTCAGCCACCTGATCGAGCATATGGCGTTCAAGGGCACGGCGACGCGCTCCGCCCGCCAGATCGCCGAGGACATCGAGAATGTCGGCGGCGAGATCAACGCCGCTACCAGCGTCGAGCAGACGAGCTACACCGCCCGGGTGCTGGGCGAGGATGCCGAGGTCGCCCTCGACGTGCTCGGCGACATCCTCACCCGCTCGGCCTTCGAGGCCGGCGAGCTCGCCCGCGAGAAGGGCGTGATCCTCCAGGAATACGCCGCCGTCGAGGACACCCCCGACGACGTCGTCTACGACGCCTTCACCGAGGCCGCCTTCCCCGACCAGCCGATCGGCCGGCCGATCCTCGGGCGCCCGGAGACGATCAAGAGCTTCGACAAGGCCGCGATCGAAGCCTACCTCGCCCGCGAATACACCCCTGGCCGGATGGTGCTGGCGGCGGCCGGCGCCGTCGAGCACGAGGCAATCGTCGCCGCGGCCGAGAAGCATTTCGGGGCGATGCCGGCGGCGTCCGCGCCCGATTCGGTGCCCGGACAGTATCGCGGCGGCGAGCGCCGGATGCCGCGCAAGCTCGAACAGGCCAACCTGGTGCTCGGCTTGCCCGGCCTGTCGTTCCGGGACGAGTCCTACTACGCCACGCATCTCTTCGCGCAGGTGCTCGGCGGCGGGCTGACCTCGCGGCTGTGGCACGAGGTGCGCGAGACCCGCGGCCTCGCCTACGAGATCCACGCCTTCCACTGGCCGTTCAGCGATTGCGGCCTGTTCGGCATCGGCGCCGGCACCGCGGGCAGCGACCTGCCGGGCCTCGTCGAGGTGACGCTCGCCTGCCTGCGCGAGGCGGCCGACACGGTGGATTCCGTCGAACTCGCCCGGGCGAAGGCGCAGCTCAAGGTGGCCCTGCTCTCGGCGCTGGAGACGCCGGGCGGGCGTATCGAGCGCACGGCGCGCCAGCTCCTGGCCTGGGGCCGGGTGATCCCGGCGGCCGAGGTGATCGCCAAGGTCGATGCCGTGACCCCCGACGACGTGCGGGCGGCGGGTCGCGCACTGATCGCCGGGGCGCCGACGATCGCGGCGATCGGGCCGATCAAGAAGCTGCAGAGCCTCGAGGCCGTGGGCACAATACTCAAGGCGGGGTGAGCGGCCCCCCGGCGCGCGTCGCTGTATCCGAGTCGGGCGAGCCCGACTTGGGTTGGGAGAGGGCGATTGCATACGTCGCCGTGCCGGGCAGCGCCAATCCGGATGTCGCGGCCTTGCACCTGCCGAAGGCCGACCGCCGGCTCCGGCCGAGCGTTGCCGATCCGTTCCGACGGGCGAAAGGCGGGGTTCAGGCCGCGTCGAGCCGGGCGCTTGCTCCCTCCGCCTTCAGGGCGGAGACGAGCCTGTCGAGCTGCGCCCTGACATGCGCCCGGATCTCCTCGCCGGACGCGGTCGTGGCGCTCTCCGAAAAGTCGACCATGCGCCGTACCTGAACCGTCATCGCGTTGACCCTTCTCGAGACTGGGAAAACCGCTACGTCGACGCTATCGTTACAGTGCGGAAACGAACCTGTCTCATCACAATGATGCATGTTCAATACATCAAATAAGAGGCAAATTCGATCTTCCAGCTTCCACCTCGCAGTGTGGCGGAGGTTTGTTGCGCCAGTATTGCGTGGGTGATGACCGAAAGGACTGGTCGCGCGGCGCGCCCCACCCTCATCCGGATGAAGAGAGACGGTCCAGGTCGTTAGATCTTGACATAGGTGAAGCGGCGTCGAGGTTCCGCGCGGCCGGCGAGCCAGTCGGCGACGCGGCCGGCGTCGCGGCTGCCCGCCTGCCAGCGATCGCGGATCGAGGAGGGCGAGAAGTCGAAGCTCTTGGCCGCGAGCTGGTCGGCCTCGGCCCGGTGGACGAGGTGCAGGAGCGTAACGGCCGGCCCGTGCGGGTCGAGCTGCTGGCGCAGAGCGTATTCCCGCTCCAGCCCCGCGATGGCGCGCCGGCCGGCGCTGGCGAAGATCAGGTCGTTCGCCCGTTCCAGGACGGCGTCGAGGGAGGCCGGGCGGGGCGCCTCGAGGCCGAACAGGTCGAGGGCGATGCAGACGAGGTCCCGCGGCGGCTCGGCCGCGAAGAGCGGATCGAGCGGCAGGTTGTTGGTGTAGCCGGCGTCGCAGAGCAGGCGGCCGTCCACCTCCACCGGCGCGAAGGCCGGGATGATCGCGGTCGAGGCCAGGACGTGCTCGGGGCGGACTTCCTGGTGCGCGGTGTCGATGTACACCTCCTCCCCGGTGGTGATGTCGACGCAGCCGATCGTGACGCGGATGCCGCCGCGGTTCAGACGGTCGAAATCGACGAGCCGCGCGAGGGTGTCGAGCAGGGGCGAGTGGTCGAACAACGCCACGTCGTTCGGCACCCACGGCAGCGCCGACCACAGGCCGGGCAGGCGATGGCGGAAGATGTTGGGGCGGCCCCAGGCCAGGGTCAGGAGCGCGTGCAGGCCGTTATAGACTTGGCGCGGCTTGAGCATCTCCGTGGTGCTGGGCGCGGTGTGCTGGGTCGCCTCGTCCCAGAATTGCCGCAGCCGCTCGACCCGGTGCTCCGGCGCGTTGCCGGCGATGATCGCGGCCGTGACCGCGCCGATCGAGGCGCCGACGACCCAGCCGGGCTCGATCCCGCTTGCTTGCAGCGCCTCGTAACCGCCGGCGTGATAGGCCCCGAGGGCGTTGCCCCCGGCGAGGACGAGGGCCGTGTCGTGCGGCCGTGGGTCCGGGGACGCGGCCGGTCGGTCGGGCGAGGAATTGATCATGCTGTCCGGCGAAGTAGAGGCGCAGAATCCCCCCTCTCCCGTGTGGGAGAGGGGATCCCGCGTCTGATCTTTGAAGGATTGGCTCGTAGGCAGCCTTGCACTTGGTGAATGCGGGAACGGCCACCCCGCCGCCTTGACGCAGGTTAACGCTCCACCGCCAGCAGCCGCCCGCCTTCGTCCATCCGGCAGCGGACCCACTCGCCGTTGGCGAGGGTGCGGCCGGTGACGGCGTGGATGAACCCGAAATGGCACACGACCAGGGTATGGGCCCAGTCGGGATCCTCGGCCATCCCGGTGCCGAAGGCGGCGATGCGCGCCGCGAACAGGTGGTCGGGCTCGTGCTCCGCCTCGTCGTCGGCCTCGCGCCACCAGACCTCGTCCAGGTGACCCATGTCGAGATGGGGCCAGGCGCGGGCGAGGTCGGTCCGGCAGGTACCGACGTCGCAGCTCGCGCCCCGGCGCTCCCGCACCGCCGGCGTGACCAGGACGGGCAGGTCCAGGCGGGCGGCGACTGGGGCTGCGGTCTGGAGCGCGCGGGTGAGCGGCGAACACAGGATGCGCCGCAGACCCTCCCCCGCGAGCGCGCGGGCGGCGGCCTCCGCTTGCTCGTGGCCGAGCGGCGTCAGCGGCGCATCGACGATCCCGGGATCGAGGCCCGTGGCGTGATGGTGGAGGTTGAACTGGCTCTGGCCATGGCGAAGCAGGATCATGGCGGGAGAGATAGGGCGGGAGCTTCAACTTGGGCTCGCGACGCGCAGCCGCGCCGCGAGGTGCCGGCGATAGCGCCTGGCCTCCACCGCGAGCCGCGCCCGCTCCTCGGGCTCGGCGGAATGACCCGCCATCGTCGCGGCGCCGAGCTGGAACGCGGCGTAGGCGATCTCCAGCCAAGCGATCAGATCCGGATCCGGCTCGTGGCCAGTCCGCCGGGCGACGACCGCGCGCAGACGCCGCCCCGCCGAACCCTCCAGCCCGAGCTCGATCGCGGCCCCGGCGAGGTCCCAGGCGATGTCCTGGCAGCCGACGAGGTCGTGGGCGGCGTGGTGGTCGACCGCGTCGGTCTTCAGGATCGAGCCGTCCGGCCGAACGAGCCATTCCCAAGGGTGCAGGCGGTTGTCGGTCTCGACCGGACGCAGCCCCGCGGCGAGGCGCGGAAGGGCGTCGCGGTAGCCCTCGATCGCCCGGACCGCCGCATCGCCGAGCGCCTCGGCGGCGTTGTGGCGGGCCATCTCCCACAGGGCGTCAAGGGAGGCGCCGCGTCCGGGCTCGCAGGCGAAGGCCGCGGCGCGAAAGCCGAGATAGTCGCCGACCCGTTCGACGAGGCGCAGCGGGTCGACGCGGCCGCGCGCGAGCGGCGTCGCCCCCTCGATCCAGCGCTCGACCAGGAAGCCGTGGCAGAAGCCGGCCACCTCCGGGGAGAATCCGGCGGCGTGCAAACCCTGAGCGCGCGCGACCTTCCGCTCGCCCTCCGCCCCCAGGCCGACGAACTTGGCGAGCCAGGTTCCGCCGGCAGTCCGGGCCAGGAACTTGCGGCGCTCCTGCATCGGGTTGGCCGGCGGCCAGGCGGCGCGATCGACGAACGACCGCGCCCGCCAGGCGCCCCCCGAGACCTCGTCCAGCGGCGCGCTCAAGGGCCCGACGAGCGGGGCGAGCCAGGCCTCCAGGCGGTGCTCCGGCCGCTCGGCCCTGAGCACGAGGTCGTCGAAGGTGAGAACGTGGCGCTGCGCCTGCCCGAAGAGCCGGCGCGTCTCCTCGCTTGCGGCGTGTCCCGGCGCCCCGGCATGGCTCGGGAACAGCGCGACGCGGCCCGCCACGATCCCCCTGTCCTCCAGCTCGCGCAACACCGCCCCGAAGGAGCTGCCCGAGAGCCCCGGTCCCTCGTCGGCGACGGCGACACCGCCGCCCGGACCGAACAGGTCGCGCAGACCGCCCGACAGGCGCAGTTCGCGCCGGAACGGGTGGCCGGTCGGCCGGACGGTCACGAGGTCGGCAGACCCGAGGCCGGCCGCGACCATCGCGCCGAGGCTCGTCCCGATGCTGCGCAACCCGATCACCGTCGTGCCGGCCCCTCCCCCGGAGGCGGCGGCGGAGGCGGCATAGGCCTCCGGGTAGACGGCGTAGAAGGCGAAGCCTTCGGGCAGGCGGATTTCCAGCGGGGCGGGGCCGAGCCCGGCGCAGGCCCGGTCGATCTCAGCTCGATCGGCAACCGCGCCAACCGCGAAACCGCCGCGCCACGAGCCCCAGACGGCCCCGGCGAGGCGCACCAGCAGGCCGGTGAGCCGGGCCGTCGCGCCCTCGTGCGCGTCCCGGCCGGTCTCCCGGAACGCTGCATCGGCCACGCCCTGCACGAGTTCGCCCGCCACGATCAGCGCCGCCACCAGCGCGGCGTGCCGTGCGAGGCCGGGACCGAGCCCGCGCGCAGTCTCCACGGCGTCGAGGAGGCGGGCGACCTCGTCGTCGGGATGGGCTTGGCGTCGAACGTCGCCGTAGACGAGCATGGTCGGAAGGTCTCGCAGTCGGGGTCAAAGGGCGGACGCTTCGACTTCCCGGTCGATCGCTTCTCGCCCAGGCTTCCACCTCACAGGGTCATCCCGGGGCTCGCCGAAGGCGAGAGCCCGGGATCCAGAACCGCTCACGATGCAGATCAAGGCGGAATGCTGTCCGCTCTATCCCGAACATTCAGCGGCTCTGGATTCAAGCTCCGCTGCGCGGCCCCGGAATGACGATGGAGGGTTGGAACTCCGTCCCGACTATTCCCAGCACGCACACCCTCACGGCGCCACCGCCCGATCTGGCGCCTCCACCACCGCCTCGCCCCCCGCCCCCGGGCTCATCAGCCCGCGCAGGGTCGCCGCGAGGTCGGCCATGCCGAGGCCGGCCTTCGGCAGGATGCGGTCGGCCCGGCCGGCGAGGCGGCGGCGGTCCTCCGCGGTGACGTCCTTGGCGGTCAGCACGACGACCGGGATGTCGCGCCAGTCCGGCCGGTCGCGCAAGGCGCGCAGGAAGCCGAAGCCGTCGAGCTCCGGCATCATCAGGTCGAGGAGGATCAGGCCCGGCTTGCGCACGCCGACCGCCTCCAGGCCGGCGAGCCCGTTCTCGGCGCTCGCCACCCGCCAGCCCTCGCGGGTCAGCATGGTGGTCATGCGCTCGCGCACGTCCGGGTCGTCGTCGACCACCAGCACCGGCCCCTCGTGGATGGCGGGCCGGAAGCGCTCCATCGCCTCCTTCAGCGCCCCCCACTCGACCGGCTTGTGCAGGTAGTCGGTGGCGCCGAGCGAGAAGGCGAGGTTCTGCTCGTCGAGCACCGTGACCATGATCACCGGCGTCGCGCCGAAATCTGGGTCGGCGCGTAGGGCCCGCAGCACCGCCCAGCCGTCCATGCGCGGCATCGTTACGTCGAGGAGGACGACGCGGGGACGTAAGCGCCGCGCCGCCTCCAGCCCGGCGCGGCCGTCCGGGGCGGTCGCGACCGTGAACCCATCGCGGCGCAGGAAGCGGGCGAGGAGGTCGCGGGTGGCCGGATCGTCGTCGACGACGAGGACGAGGTTGGAGCCGGGATCGGGCCGGGCCGCGACGGCGGCCGGCGCCTCGGGCAGGCTCTCTCCGGCGGGCTCGGCCGGGTCGCGCTCCTCGTAGAGCGCCGGCAGGTCCAGGGTGAAGGTGGTGCCCTCGCCGAGCCGGCTCGCCACGGTGATCTCGCCGCCGAGCATGTGGGCGAAGGCCCGGGTGATGGCCAGCCCGAGCCCGGTGCCGCCGAAGCGGCGGGTGGTCGAGGCGTCGGCCTGGGTGAAGCGCTGGAACAGCCGGGCCTGCTGCTCCTCGCTCATGCCGATGCCGGTGTCGGCGACGGTGAAGACCAGCCGGTCGCCGCCCTCCCGGTGCGCGCGCGCGGCGGTCAGCGTGATCGTGCCGCCCTCCGTGAACTTGGCGGCGTTACTCAGGAGGTTGATCAGGCACTGCCGCAGCTTCGTCGCGTCGGTATGCGCCCGCCCGAGGTGATCGCCGAGGGCCAGGGTCAGGGAGTTGTCTTTCTTCTCCACCAGGGCGTCGACGGTGGTGGCGACCTCCCGCACCGTCTCGGCGACGTCGAGATCCTCGGCATAGACCTCCATCCGCTCGGCCTCGATCTTCGAGAGGTCGAGCACGTCGTTGATCAGGCCGAGGAGGTGGCGGGCATTCGCCTCGATCTTGCGCATGTCCGCGAGCAGGCTCTCCTCGCCGAGATCCTCCATCTCCTCCTGCAGCATCTCCGCGTAGCCGATCACCGCCGAAAGCGGCGTACGCAATTCGTGGCTCATGTTGGCGAGGAACTGGCTCTTGGCGCGGTTGGCTTCCTCCGCCGCCTCCTTGGCGGCTTCGAGCGCCAATTCGGCCTCCTTGCGGGCGGTGACGTCGGCATGCGCCCCGACCCATTCGCGCACCCGCCCGTCCTCCTCCAGGATCGGGACGGCGCGGCCCTCCATGTGGCGCCACACCCCGTCCTGGCGGCGCAGACGGTGCTCGATGGCGTAGAGCGTGCGCGTGGTGACCGCCCGCTCCCAGGCGTCCCGCGTCGCCTCCCGGTCGTCGGGATGGACCGCCGCCAGGAAGCCCTGGCCGGCGGCCTCGGCGGGCGCCTGGCCGGTGAAGCGGGTCCATTCCGAGGCGGCCTGCCGGAAGGCGCCGTCCGGCGTGGTGGTCCAGACGATGGCCGAGGTCGCCTCGGTGAGGGAGCGGAACCGCTCCTCGCTGTCGACGAGGCGGCGCTCGGCGAGCTTGCCCAGGGTCACGTCGGCCATGACGATGCCGACGCCGTCGGCCCGCTCGGCCTCGGGGCCGCGGCCGCGGCGGCGCAGGGGGAAGAAGCTCGCCTCGAAGTGCCGGGTCCCGCCCGGCGCGCTCGGGGCCGGCACCGCGACCGCGACGTTGGCGGTGACGAGCCCGCTGTCGCGCGCCGCCGCGAGCTTCGGCCCGAGCGCGTCGCGCAACGAGGGCAGTAGCGCCCAGATCGGCGCGCCGAGATCGGCGCCGAAGCCGCGCTCGCTCATGTTGCCCAGCGCCCGGTTCATGTGCCGGAGGTTGAGGTCGCGGTCGAGAAAGCCGAGGCCGACGGGGGCGTTCTCCAGGACGCTCTCCAGGAGGTCGGCCATGCGCTGGCTCTCGCGGCGGCGCACCAGGGCGAGGCGCGCCAGCAGCCCGACCGCCGCCAGGGCGGCGGCGAGCGTGACGAGGGGCAGGAGCGGGGTGCGAAAGGCGTCGGCCGCGGCGAGGCGGCGCAGGTCGCCCGCGGCCCGGTCCTGGACCTCCCGCGTCACGTCGCGCACGGCGTCCATGGTGCGCTTGCCCTCCCCAGTCTGGATCAGCGCGAGCGCAGCCTCCTGGCCGCCGGCCCGGCGCGCGGCGACGACCCGGGCGGCGTAATCCGTCTCAGCCGCGATCACGCCCCGGCGCCGCTCACGCAATCCCCGGTCGGGGGTGACGCCGTCGAGGGCGGCGAGCTCGCCGTCGATCCGGGCCAAAGCCGCCGTATAGGGATCGAGGTAATCCTCGCGGCCGGTCAGGACGAAGCCGCGCTGGCCGGTCTCGAGGTCCTTCAGGCTCGACAGCACCCGCTCGCTCAGCGCCATGACGCGCCCGAGCCGCTCGGCCTCCGCCCGGCTGCGCGCCCCCTCGACGGTGTTCCAGCCGCCCGCCGCCACCGCGACGACGAGGAGGAGGAAGGCCAGGGGCGACCCCGGCAAGCGCCGGCCGGGGGCGAGGAAGCGCCAGCGCTGGGTGGAGGCGGTCTTGCTACTCATGTCACCTTGCTCTCGCGGCCCCGGCGGCGGCGCGTCCGTCATGAAACGCCCAGTGCCCGGCATCGCCCGCCAGGCCGGCGGCCGAATTTTCTTGGGATTGGATTTTCTCGAGACTGGAGCCGAAGCTTGCCCGCGAACGCAAGGGCGAAAGGGAGCGGGCTCGGCCTCCGACGCGAGGCGGGGTGCGCGAAAGCCGCACAGGGTGAAACATTGCCGTCCCTCGCACGTCACCTCGGGGCCGAGAAACTCAGGGTGAGTATGATGCGACACAAGCCGCTGCGCGAGCAGGTCATGGTGATCACCGGCGCGTCGAGCGGGATTGGGCTCGCCACCGCCCGCATGGCCGCCGAGGGCGGCGCCCGGGTGGTGCTAGCGGCCCGCAGCGGCGACGTGCTCGCGCGGCTAGCCGCGGAGATCGGCGCCCGGGCCGTCGTCGCCACCGCCGATGTCGGGGACCGGGCGCAGGTCGAGGCGGTCGCCGAGACGGCGATCGCGACCTTCGGCGGCTTCGACACCTGGGTCAACGTCGCCGGGCTCACCGTCTACGGGCCCTTGCGCGAGATCACCCAGGAGGACCACGAGCGGCTGATCCGCACCAATTTCTGGGGCACGGTGAACGGCTCCCTCGTCGCCGCCGAGCACCTGCGCGAGCGGGGCGGCGCGCTGGTCAATGTCGGCAGCATCGCCTCCGACCTCGCCTTCCCGTTCCAGGGCCTCTACGCCGCCTCCAAGCACGCGGTGAAGGGGTTCACCGACACGCTGCGCATGGAGCTGATCGCCGAGGGCGCCCCGGTCTCGGTCACCCTGGTGAAGCCGGCCTCCGTCGACACGCCGCTGCCGAACCGGGCCCGCAACTACATGGACCGCCAGCCGACCCTGCCGCCGCCGATCTACCCGCCGCAGGAGGTCGCGCACGCGATCCTGCACGCCGCGGTGCATCCGCAGCGCGACATCGTCGTCGGCGGCGGCGGCAAGCTGTTCGTGATGGGCAAGGACTTCGCGCCCGGCGCCTATGACGAGCTCGCCCCCGCGATCATCGCCCTGCAGAAGCGCGGGGAGAAGCCGCGCGATCCCGCGGGCGCCCTCCATGCCCCGGTGCGGGCCGGCGAGGAGCGCGGCGACCCGCCGGTCCCGGTGATGCGCACCAGCGCCTACACGCGGGCGACCCTGCACCCGCTGGCGAGCGCCGGCGTCGCCGCGGGACTGGCCGCGACGGCAGCGGTCGTGATCGGGAGAATGGCGCGGGGCCGGCGGCTGTTATGACGGCTTCAAGTAGATCCTCTGCGCGACTGGCACCCTCCGTGTCATCCCGGGGCTCGCCGCAGGCGAGAACCCGGGATCCATAACCGCTGACGATGCAGGACAAAGCGGAACGCTTGTCGCCTCGTTCGGCACCATCAGCGGTTATGGATCCCGGGTTCCGCTTTCGCGGCCCCGGGATGACATCAAGGGTGGAAACAAGGTCGGCGCACTCAAGCAGGCCCTGAGCGCCCCCCCTCCTCCAAGTCCCGCCCCCGCGTCTCCGGCAGCCGCCACGCCGCCACCGTGCCGATCAGGCTGAAGGCGGCGAGGTAGTAGGCCGGCGCCATCCGGTCGCCGGTGGCCGCGATCAGCCAGTTGATGACGTAGTTGGTGCTGCCGCCGAACACCGAGACCGCGAGCGCATACACGATGGCAAGCCCCGAGCTGCGCACCGCCCGCGGCAGCGATTCCGGGATGCCGACGATGATCGCCGCCGCGTTGATCGAGGACAGGGCCGAGAGCAGGAAGGTCACGGCGTAGACCGCCGCCGGTCCCGGCGCCCGCAGGAGCCAGGCGAAGGCGGGAACCGCCAGGAGCAGGATCAGGGCGCGGGGCCAGATCATCACCGGCCGCCGGCCGTAGCGATCCGCCAGGCCTCCGCCGAGCAGCGGGAAGGCGACCGAGGCGAGGCCGAGCGCGATCGGCACAGCGGTCGCGGCGGTCTCGGACAGACCCAGGGTCGCGCCGGCATAGACCGGCATGTTGGTGCCGACGGCGTTCGAGACCGTCGAGGCGGCGATGACCAGGAAGGTCAGCCCGAGCAGGCGGCCGTGCTCGCGCAGCAACCGGCCGATGACCGCCCCGGTCGAGGCGGCGGCGTCGGGATCCTCCCCGGTGCCCGCGGTTTCCGGCAGGTGGCTGCGGATGACGAGGCCGACCGGCACCACCGCGAGGCCAACGAGGAACATCACCCGCCAGCCCCATTCCGCCATCGCGGCGTCGCCGACGACGAGGGCCAGGCTCGTCGCCAGCAGCCCGGCGAACAGGGCCGCGCAGCCCTGGCTGGCGATCTGCCAGCTAGTGACGAAGCCGCGGTGTTCCGGCGGTGCCGCCTCCAGCAGGTAGGCGGTCGAGGGGCCGACCTCGCCGCCCAGCGCCAGTCCCTGGATCAGCCGGCCGGCGATGACGATGGCTTGCGCCCATCCGCCGATCTGCGCGTAGCCCGGGCAGGCGGCGAGCATCAGCATGCCGACCGCCATCAGGGCGATGGTGATGAGCATGGCGGGCTTGCGCCCGGCCCGGTCGGCCAGCGCCCCGATCAGCGCGCCGCCGATCGGCCGCATGACGTAGCCGACGCCGAACAGGGCGAGCGAGGCGAGCAGGCTGTGGCTCGCGTCGGAGGCCGGGAAGAACGCCTGGCCGATCGCCTTGGCGAAGAAGGCGTAGACGGTGAAGTCGTAGAATTCGAGGGCGTTGCCGAGCACCACGGCGCCGACCGCCTTGCGGTCGAGGCCGGGACGGACCGGATTGCGCGCGTCCATGCGATGAGGTCAGCGGCCCGGTTCGCGCTTGAGGCCGCCGGTCACCGGCGCGACGCCAGCCGCCACGGCCTCGTCGTAGCCGGACAGCCAGCGCTCCCGCGCCTGCGTACCCTCGGCATAGGGGCAGGCCTCGCGGGCGAGGCCCTTCTCGGGAGCGGCGCGGCCCAAAGCATGGGCGTCGAGGTTGTCGGGTGGGGATTGCATCGGCGCGGCCGGGCTCCTGTCGGGCGGTGCGGGAGACGACGCACGGCCGAGAACCCGAACCGCCGGCGGGGCCGGACGTTCCCGGCGGGCGGCCGATGGATGCGAGCGGCGTGGCGGACCGGGCGGGACGGGCCTATACGACACGCCGCCCGCGCCCCGCAGGAGATGCCGCATTGTCCCACTCCCCGCCCGCTCCGTCGCCGATCGAGGCCGGCCTCAAGCCCGAGCGGCGCGCGGCCTTCCTCGCCGGGTGCCGGCCGGCGACGCGCCGGATCCACGCGCCGATCGTCGACCTCGCCGCCTCGCGCGGCCACCTCAATCCCCGCGGCCTCGGGCGGGCCCGTGCCTTCTCCGATCTCGGCTCGCTCGGGCAGAGCAGCGTCGGCTTCGACAGCCTCGGCGACTACGAGCAGGCCGATGCGGCCGGCCGCGCGGTCTATGGCGGCGCCGAGTACGGCGTCGTCCTCTCCCCGGAGGCCGAGGCGGTCTGCGCGAAGTTCGCGACGCTGCACGGCGGCGCCGGCGCGATCGTCTGCGCGTCGGGCCTCGCGGCGATCGCGATCACGCTCGACGCCTTCGCCCCGAAGGCCGTGCTAATCCCGGACGCCCTGTACTTCCCGGCCTGGCGCTACCTCTCCGAGACCGGCCGCGCCGCGCTCCTCACCTATCCGGCCGGCGCGTCGGGGGAGGAGGTCGGGGCCCTGATCCGAGAGGCGGGCCGGCATTTCGCCCCCGCCGACACGATGGTCTACCTCGAGGCGCCGGCGAGCGGCACCTTCGAGATCCCGGACATCGCCGGCATCGTCGCCGAGGCGCGGCGGGCGGGCTTGCGCACCGTGATGGACAACACCTGGGCGAGCCACGTGCGCTTCCGGCCGCTCGACCACGGCATCGACCTCGCGATCCAGGCGACGACGAAATACGAGGGCGGCTACGGCGACACGCCGAGCGGCATCGTGGTGGCGCGCGACGCGGGCGACCTCGCCCGCCTGCGGCGGCAGCTCCGGATCAGCGGCCACGGCGCGGTCTCGCCCCAGACCTGCGCCCGCCTGTTCCACCGGGTCGACAGCGCGCACGAGCGCCTGGACCGGCACGTCGCCACCGCCGCAGGCCTGATGCGGTGGTTCGAGAGCCGGCCCTTCACCGCCGAGATCCTCAGTCCCACCCGGGAGGACAGTCCCTATCACGCCCGGTTCCGGCAGTATTTCGGCGCCGGCAACAGCCTGTTCACGGTCGCCTTCGACGACAGCGTGTCGGCCGAGCGGGTCCACGCCTTCGTCGACGCGCTGCTGTTGTTTCGCGTCGCCGAGAGCTGGGGCGGCCACGTCTCGCTGGTGCTGCCGGTGCCTCCGCGCAGAGACCCAGCGAGTCTGCCGAAGGGCGCGATGTTCCGCTTCAATGCCGGGCTTGAGGAGGCCGAGGATCTGGTCGCGGACCTCGACCAGGCCGCGCGCGGGACGCTTGATTGAGAGCCTGTTTGATTGGAGCCCACAGAGTTGACACCGTGCATGTCATTCCGGGGCCGCGAAGCGGAGCCCGGAATCCAGAACCTCAAGTCGATCAGAATGAGGCGGAGAGCACTCCGCTTGATCCTGAACCATCCGAGGCTCTGGATTCCGGGCTCCGCTTCGCGGCCCCGGAATGACTCGGAGGGTGCCGATTCTGCAGGGTCCAATCAAATCAGTCTCGAAAGACCCTACGGGTAGCCGTAGCGGGCCTTCGCCGCCGCCAGCAGGCGCATCGCCTCGCCGTCCCGGCCGGCCGCGCAGGCGCTCGACGCGTTGGCGAGGTCGGCCGAGAAGCGCTTGCCGACCGGGGCGTTGAGGTTGCCGGTGGCGACGTCGCTCTCGACGACGGCCTGGGTGCGGGCGATGGCCGGGCCGCAGCCGGTGCCGGCGGGCAGCGCGCCGGCGGGGAGCGCAGCGACCGGGCCGAGCGCGGCCGGCGGCGGGACGGCCGGCTTCGACTGGCAGGCGGCGAGGGCGAAAAGGGCCGCGAGGGCGAGCCCGGGCTTCCGATACGACACGGGGTCAGCTCCATCCTGACGTGAGCACCTGCGGCCAAGCTTGTGGCAAGCACCGGCGGGGCGGTCAATCACGGGACGGGCCCACGTCTGCGACGGCTTGTCATCGTGCCCGCAGGCCGGTACACAGGCGTCCCTCGCACCGGGTTCACACCCTTCAGGAGACGCGAGCCGTGGCTCATGCCGGCTCCCCGCTGACGCTTCCGACGACCGCCCTTTCGGCGGCGCGGGCGCGCGCGCTCCTCCTCGGCGGCCTTCTCCTCCTTATCAGCCCCTGAGGGCCGTCCGGGCGCGCGCCTGGGCCCTTGGGGGAGCTTGAGGACCGAGACACCTTCCCAAATGCCGCGCCCGCGCGACCCCTGATCCCGGGCGAACCAGGATTCCAGACCATGACCGACCAGACCGCCCGCACTCCCTCCCCGGCCGAGCGCGTGCTGATCTTCGACACCACCCTGCGCGACGGCGAGCAGTGCCCCGGCGCTACGATGACCCTGGAGGAGAAGCTGGCGGTGGCCGAGATGCTCGACGCGATGGGCGTCGACATCATCGAGGCCGGCTTCCCGATCGCCTCCAACGGCGACTTCGAGGCGGTGGCCGAGATCGCCCGGCGCTCCAAGTCCGCGGTGATCGCGGGGCTGGCGCGTGCGATTCCCGCCGACATCGCCCGGGCCGGCGAGGCGGTGCGCTTTGCCAAGCGCGGGCGCATCCACACCTTCGTGTCGACCTCACCGATCCATCTGGCCCACCAGATGCGAAAGACCGAGGACGAGGTCCTGGAGATCATCCTGACCACCGTGGCCCAGGCCCGCGACCTCGTCGAGGACGTCGAGTGGTCGGCGATGGACGCGACCCGCACGCCGATCGACTACCTGTGCCGCTGCGTCGAGGCGGCGATCCGGATGGGCGCCACCACCATCAACCTGCCCGACACGGTCGGCTACGCCACGCCCGAGGAGTACCGGGCGATGTTCCGGGCCGTGCGCGAGCGGGTGCCGAACTCCGACAAGGCGGTGTTCTCGGTCCATTGCCACAACGACCTGGGGTTGGCGGTGGCGAACTCGCTCGCCGGCATCGAGGGGGGCGCGCGCCAGATCGAGTGCACCATCAACGGCATCGGCGAGCGGGCCGGCAACGCGGCGCTGGAGGAGATCGTGATGGCGATCAAGACCCGCGCCGACGTGCTGCCCTACGCCACCAGCATCGACACCACCCAGCTCGTGCGTGCCTCGAAGCTGGTGGCCGGCGCGACCCACTTCCCCGTGCAGTACAACAAGGCGATCGTCGGCCGGAACGCCTTCGCCCACGAAAGCGGCATTCACCAGGACGGGATGCTGAAGAACCAGACCACCTACGAGATCATGACGCCGGAATCGGTCGGCGTGCACAAGACCTCGCTGGTGATGGGCAAGCATTCGGGCCGGGCCGCCTTCCGCTCCAAGCTCGACGACATGGGCTACCGGCTGTCCGACAACCAGTTCCAGGACGCCTTCGAGCGGTTCAAGGCGCTGGCCGACCGCAAGAAGCACGTCTACGACGAGGACATCGAGGCCCTGGTCGACGAGAACCTGGCCACCGCCCACGACCGCATCCGGCTGGTCTCGCTCACTGTGGTCGCCGGCACCCGCGGCCCGCAGCGGGCGACGATGAAGCTCGACATCGACGGCAAGGTCGTCACCGAGGAGGTCGACGGCAACGGCCCGGTCGACGCGGTGTTCAACGCCATCCAGGCCCTGGTGCCGCACGAGGCGTCGCTGGAGCTCTACGACGTCCACGCGGTGACCGGCGGCAGCGATGCCCAAGCCGACGTCTCGGTGCGCCTGCGCCAGGACGACCGCATCGTCACCGCCCGCGGCGCCGATCCGGACACCCTGGTCGCCTCGGCCAAGGCCTACCTCGCCGCACTGAACAAGCTGATCGCCGGCGCCAGCCGCCTGCACGCCCAGCACGCCGCCGCCGAGTAAGGGGCGCCGGCAAAAAATCGACAGGTCGGCGGCATCGGGGCTGGACAGCCCGCCGCCGGCCCCTTAAACGACCCTCACCGCCGGGGCGGTTTGGTGGCTTCCCCGGAGGCGCTCTTGTGAGAGCGGGCGCATAGCTCAGTTGGTAGAGCAGCTGACTCTTAATCAGCGGGTCCTAGGTTCGAGCCCTAGTGCGCCCACCACAAAACCCAGTTACTCTCGTGGTAACTTGATCCGGATATCTCAGGATAGCCGGCACCGCAGGAACGGTTGGTGGCCGTTCCCCTTTCGCTCTCGCGAGCGACGGGCGCATAGCTCAGTTGGTAGAGCAGCTGACTCTTAATCAGCGGGTCCTAGGTTCGAGCCCTAGTGCGCCCACCACTCCCCTCCCCGATGGATCGTCAAGCGAAGCGGCGGCTTCGGCGACGCCACGCAAGCTCATGCCGCACATGACCGTCGTGCTGCTGCACGGCCTCGGACGCACGCGGCGCAGCATGGCGCGGCTCGCCTCCCGCCTCGCCGCGGCCGGCCACCACGTCGAGACCCTCGGCTACCCGTCCCGCCGCCTCGGCGTCGCGGCCTGCGCCGTACACCTGCAACCCGCCGTCGCGGCGATCCGGGCCCGGGCTGGGGTTCCGGTCGTCCTCGTCGGACATTCCATGGGCGGCCTCGTCGCCCGGCACCTCGCCGCGGCCGATCCCGCCCTGGCGGCCGGCCTCGTGATGCTGGGCACGCCGAGCCGCGGCAGCGAGGCGGCCGATTGCGTTTCGACCCTCCGACTCGGGCGGGCCGTGTTCGGCCCGGCCCTCCACGATCTGCGCACCGACGCCGCCGGGGCGATCCCGATGCCGGCCTGCCCGATGGCCGCGATCGCCGGCACGCGGGCGCTGATCCCGTTGTTCCGCACCCGCATCCCGCGCCCGCATGACGGCCTGGTCAGCGTGGAGAGCGCGCGGTTCGGCGCCGGCGAGCGCTGGCACGCCGTGCCGGCCCATCACACCTGGCTGATGAACCATCCCGGCGCGGTGGCGGCGGTGCTGGGCGCCGTGGCGTCCTGGTCGCCCCCGGACGGCCGGGCGGGCTGATCTTGCCGTCGACGCTTCGTGCGCTCGCGCACATGACGGGGCCCAGGAGCGGGAACGCAGGTCGGCACCGACGATTTTCCGGCGCAGGATCACCCCGTGCCCTTGCACGAGCGCTGCCATGATTATCCGGCCTCTCATCGTCGCTGCCGCTTGGGCAGCCTTCTGCTTCACCGCCCAGCCGCACCGGGAGCAGGTTTCGCCCCAGGATCCGGTGCTGTTGTCCGGCATCGAGGCGGACCTCGCCAGCCGCCGCTGCGACGGCGTGCGGATCGACGCCGAGCATTTCCGGGCCTTCTCGTCGCAGGTCCAGCTCAACCACGCCGACTTCTTCCAGAAGCCCCGCTCCGTCCGCCTCCAGGCCGCCCTCGACGACCTCGACGGCCGCTTGCGGAGCGACAAGCAGGCGGCCTGCGAGGCGATCTGGGTGGCGTACGGGCCCGGGAGCCAGCTGCAGTTGCTGCGGCGGGGGTGAGGCGCCCGTTCGTCGCTCCCGGCGAAGCTGACACCCTCCATGTCATCCTGGGGCCGCGCAGCGGAACCTGGGATCCATAACCGCTGACGGTTCAGGATGAGGCGGAACACGGTCCGCCTTGTTCTTTGATCTCGGCGGTTATGGATCCCGGGTTCTCGTCTCTGACGAGCCCCGGGATGACCCTGAGAGGTGGAAGCCGATAAGGTCATTCGGCAGGCAGCCGACAGGACCACCACTCGTTCGGACACAAGAAAGCCCGGCCTCGCGGCCGGGCTCCTCAGTCATCAATCATCCCGAACGGCTCAGGCGCTGGCCTGGATCCAGCGGAACAGGTCGCCCTTCGGGGCAGCGCCGACCTTCTGGCCGGCGAGCTCGCCGCCCTTGAAGATCATCAGGGTCGGGATCGAGCGGATGCCGTACTGGGAGGCGATGCCCGGATTCTCGTCCACGTTGACCTTGGCGATCTTCACCCGGCCGTTCATCTCGCTGGAGATCTCTTCCAGGGCCGGGCCGATCGCCCGGCAGGGGCCGCACCACTCGGCCCAGAAATCGACCACGACGGGCTCGGCCGATTGCAGCACGTCCTGCTCGAAGCTCGCGTCGGTCACCTTCACGGTTGCCATCGCCAAATTCCTTTCGTCATGAAGCCGGCCGACGGCGCGGACCGGTTCGCGTGAGTGGGAAGGTAAGAACCGGATCGGGGCCGATCAAGCTTGGCGGCAGCGCCATCCCCACTCTGTCCGTGTGCTCCCGCACCTCGGGTCACGCCAGGGTGCCGAGGGCGGCGTCGCACTCCTCCGGCGTCAGGCGGCGGACCACCGGTCCCGCGGTCCAGACCAGGAGCGGCACCAGGGCGCGCCCGGGATAGATCGTGCCGAGGAGGCGGGCGTAGAGCGCCACCTGCGCCGCCTGGCCCCGCGGCGTCGGCGCGCCTGGTGCCGGCGGGCGGCCGGTCTTGAAATCGACGAGCCAGACCGCCTCCTCCGTCACCGCGATCCGGTCGACCCGGCCATGCACCGGGCGCAACGCGCCGCCGACCGAAACGCTGCCGGCGAGCGTCACCTCGGCCTGAGCCTGCGGCCCGAACAGCACCGCGAGGTCGGGGTCGTCGAGGAGCCGCAAAGCCTCCGCGGCGATGGCGGCGCGCCTCGCCGCGTCGAGGCCCGGGGCGCGGGCGGCGACGAAGGCCTCGGCGGCACTCGGACGCCGCTCGGGCGCGAGACTGGGGAGATGCTCCAGCAGGGCGTGGACCAGGACGCCGCGGCGGCGGGCGGCCGGGTCGCTGGAGCGGGCATCCGAGCGGCGCGGCTCGTCGGCGGCACCGAGGCCCGAGGGGCGCAAGGGAGGCAGCGGCTCGGCCTCGGGCACGACCGGGCGGTGCAGCCAGTCCGGCACGGTTTCGGGCACCTCCACGCCGTCGGGCTTGGCGGGAGTTTCCGGCAGCGCGGCACCCTCGCGCCAGCTCTCGGCCGGGCCGTAGGGCATCTCCGCCACCTCGACGCCGCCGAAGGACGCGACGAGGCCGCGGCGGATCATCTCGCACCAGGCCTCGGCCGGTGTCTCCTTGTCGTTGTTCGCGTACGGCGCGACCACCAGCCGGTCCTTGGCCCGGGTCATCGCGACGTAGAGCAGGCGGTTGTGCTCCTCGCCGGCCTTGGCGTGCAGCGCGTCGCGGGCGGTCCCGACCGCCGGAGAGTCATGGGCCTTGGCGCTCGACCAGACCGGCACGGTGCTGCCGTCGGGCAGCCGCATCGGGATCAGCGGCGGATCGCGGCCGAGCGCGTCGCAGCCGTCGAGCACCAGCACCAGCGGCGCCTCCAGGCCCTTGGCGCCATGCACCGTCATCACCCGCACCTCGTCGCGGGCGGAATCGAGGTCGCGCTTCACCGTGTGGCCGCCGGCATCGCGCCCGCCGCTCGGGGCATAGCGGGAGAGGAAGCCGGTGAGCGAGGGCGCGTCGGGCCCGGCCTCGGCCTGGGCGGCGGCTATGAGAAAGACGTCGATGGCGTCGCCCGCCTCGCCGCCGAGGCGCTGCACCAGCAGGGCGCGGCCGCCGCGGGGGCCGAGCAGCTCGGCGTAGAAGCCGAACGGCCCGTGCGCCCGGGCGAGCGCCGCCCAGCCGTCGAGCGCCGTGACGCCGCGCAGGGCCGCCGGGTCGCCGGCCTCCGCCCGGCGGCGCAGAGCCGCCACCAGCGACTCCGCCGGGTCGCGACCGGCCGCGATGCCGACGAGGTCGTCGTCGGTGAGGCCGACGAGCGGCGTCTTGAGGGCAGTCGCGAGGGTCAGGTCGTCCTGCGGCAACAGGGCGGCGCGGCCCGCCGCCACGAGGTCGAGGACCGCGATATGGGCGGCGATGTCGAGGCGGTCCTGGCCCGCCACCGGCACGCCCTCGGCCTTGAGCGCCCGGATCACCCCCTCGAAGGCCGCCGAGCGCTTGCGCACCAGGATCAGGACCTCGCCCGGCCGCCAGACCCGGCCGGATTCGTCGCCGGTCGTGGTCCAGAGCCGCACCGCCTTCGCGACCCGGCGCGCCGCGACGAGCGCCGGCGCGCCGGCCTCGATCGCGTCGACCGGGTGGGTCCAGGCGTCGGGCTCCTCCTCGGCGCCCGGTCGCTCGACCGGCCACAGCTCGACCAGGCCCGGCGCCCGCACCCGGGCGGTGGAGTGCACGGTGCCGATCGCCATGTCGCCGAATGACAGGCCGCGGTAATGGTCCTCGATCCCGAAGGTGGCATCGACCGCCCGCAGCACCCCGATCGCCGAGCGGAACGACAGGGTGAGGCCGACATCGGCGAAGGGCAGGCCGGCGCCTTCCGCATCGCGCCGCCAGGCCCGCCGCGTGGTCTCGAACTCCTCCGGCGCGGCTCCCTGGAAGCTGTAGATCGACTGCTTCGGGTCGCCGACGGCGAAGCGCGTGCGGGACAGGCCGTTGCCCGCCTCGCGGGCCCCTTCGCCGGCGCAGAAATCCTCGGTGATCCGGCGCAGGATCTCCCATTGCTGCGGGTTGGTGTCCTGCGCCTCGTCGATCAGCACGTGGTCGACGCCGCGGTCGAGCTTGTACAGCACCCAGGCCGAATCGACCCGGGTCAGCAGGTCCAAGGTCTTGTGGATCAGGTCGTCGAAATCGAGGGCGCCGAGGCGCGCCTTCTGCGCCTCCATCCGGCGGTGGATCTCGGCCGCCAGCGTGAACAGGGCCTCGGTGCGGGCATAGGCCCGGGCGGCCTTGAGGCGGTCGCGAAGGCCGGCGAGCCGCGCCTGCTCGGCGAGGAGCGCCTCCTTCGCGGCGGCCGGAACCGACTTCGTGCCGAGCGACGAGGCGGCGTAAGCGTCGCCCTCGCCCTCGTCCTTGAAGAAGGCCGCGAGCAGGAGCGTCAGCCGGGCCGGGCCGGTCGCGGCGACGGCGAGCGCCAGGGCGTCGGCGCGCTTCTCGTCGGTGGCCTTGGCCGTCCGCAGGGCCTCGATCAAACCGGCGAGATCGGGCCCGCCATCGAGCATCCGCGCCTCGATTTCCGCCAGGGTCTCGCCGGGGGCGAGGCCCAGGGCACCGCGCAGGGCGTCGAGGCGGGCGGGCAGACCGTCCTTGTGCCCGATCAGGCCGCGATGCTGCACCGCCGCCGTCATCGCCCGGCGCAAGGCCTCGCCCGCCGCCTCGGGGGCGACCAGGCTCAGCGCCGCGGCGAGAGCCGGGTGCCGCTCGTCGACCGCGTCGGCGAGCACGTTGTCGATGGTCCGGTCGATCGCCTCGCGGGTCTGGGCCTCGTCCAGCACCACGAAGCGGGCCGGCACGTTGGCCTCGAACGGCACGAGGTGGAGCAGGCGCTCGCAGAGCGCGTGCAGGGTCTCGATCTTGAGCCCCCCCGGCGTCTCCACCGCCCGGGCGAACAGGCGCCGCGCCCGACGCAAGGTCGCGCCGTCCGGCGCCTCGCCCTCCAGCGCCGTCAGTTCCACGCGGAGCGCCGCCTCGTCGAGGGTGACCCAGCGGCCGAGCCGCTCGAACACCCGGATCGCCATGTTGGCGGCGGCGGCCTTGGTGAAGGTGAGGCAGAGGATCTTGGCCGGGGCCGCGCCGTGCAGCAGCAGGCGCACCACCCGGTCGGTGAGCACCTTGGTCTTGCCCGCCCCCGCATTGGCCGACACCCAGGCCGAGGCCCGCGGATCCGCCGCCCGCCGCTGCGCCGCCTGCGTCAGGCCGTCGACGACGAACCCCTCGATACCCATCCGAACTCCCGCTGCGGCCAGGCGGCCATCCTGCCGCGGTCGCACTCAACGGGCCGTTGCCTCAAGCGGCGTCAGGGAGCGACGCACAGGGATTTCGGGGAGCGTGGCGGCGGGGGCACAGACGCCGCTCGGCCCCGAAGGCCGGCGAGGTGCGTCGGCGCACATCCCGACGCCCCCGTCTCAATCGGGGCAACGGGATTGATGCAGTGCGGTGAACTTTCCGCAGCGTCCGTCGTTTGACCCAGGAGCCGCCCGCCGGCCGCGCGGGCGGTCCGCGGCGGGCATCGACCAACCCGGCACAGCGAGATCCTCGATGCTCAAGACCATCACCTACGCGATGATCGGCGTCCTGGCCTGCGGGCTGATGGTGGCCGTTGTCGGCGCCTCCGGCGTCATCGGCGGCTAAGGGACAATGAGGGCCCGCTCCCGACGGGGGCGGGCCTTTTCTCTTACTTCTCCCGGAACGCCCGGGCGACCTGGTCGGACAGCGGCTTGACGAAGAAGCTCATCACCGTGCGCGACTGCGTCTGGATGAAGGCCTCGACCGGCATGCCGGGGGTGAGCCGCACCGTGCCGAGGCGCTTCAGCTCGGATTCCGCCACCGCGACCCGGGTGGTGTAGGCGCTCTGACCGGTACGCGGGTCGGTGGTGAGATCGGGGGAGATCCGCGAGACCGTGCCCATGATCACCGGCGTGGTGCGCTGGTTGAACGCCGAGAACCGCAAGGTCGCCGCCTGGCCGACATGGACCTGGTCGATGTCCTGCGGCGCGAGCTTGGCCTCGACGGTGAGGTGATCGGCGGTCGGCACGATCTGCATGATCTCGGCGCCGGGCGCCACGACGCCGCCCACCGTGTGGACCGCGAGCTGGTGCACGAGCCCATCCTGGGGCGCCCGGATATCGACGCGCTTGAGCTGGTCCTCGGCGGCGATGCGCCGCTCGGCGTATTCAGACATCTTGCTGCGGATCTCGGCCAGTTCCTTGCCCACCTCGGTGCGCAGGTCCTGGTCGATCTGCAGGATCTGCAGCCGCGTCTCGGTGATGCGCCCGCGCACCTGGGCGATGGTGGAGATCAGCGTCCCCTTCTCGCCCTCCAGGCGGGCGAGATCGCGCTCGAGGGCGCTCACCCGCTGGATCGGCACCAGCTTCTTCTCCCAGAGATCGCGCACCCCGCCGAGCTCCCGCTCGATCAGGACGATCTCCCGGGCCTTGGCGGCGATCTGCTCGTCGAGGCCGCGGATCTGCTCGGCGAGCTGGCCGACCCGCTCGGCGAGCTGGGACTTCTGGCCCTCGCGGGCGCTCCCCCGCGTCTGGAACAGGCGGCGCTCGCCGGTCATCAGCCCGGCCACCACCGGATCGGCGGTCCGCCCGATCAGCTCGCCCGGGAAGGCGACGTCGGCGGTGCCGTCGCGCTCGGCCTCAAGGCGGGCGCGACGCGCGGTCGATTCGTCGATCGAGCGGGTGACGATGGCGAGGTTGGCTTGCAGCACCGTCTCGTCGAGGCGCAGGAGCACGTCGCCGGCGGCGACCCGGTCGCCGTTCTTCACCCGCAACTCGCCGACGACGCCGCCGGTCGGGTGCTGCACCTTCTTGACGTCGGACTCGACCACGAGCGAGCCGGCGGTGACGACGGCGCCGGAGAACTCGGCGAGCGCCGCCCAGCCGCCGGCGCCGACGAACAGGAGGAGGCCGCCGACCACGCCGGCGAGCAGATGACGGCGGATCGACGCCTGGGTTTCGGGGGTGATCGGATTCATCATGCGCGCCCTCCCTGGGCGACCTTGAGGGAGAAGCCGGGCGCGAAGCTCGCCGAGCCGGCATGCATCGGCTGCATCGGGCGCGGCCGGTTGAGGGCGGGCAGCACCTCGTCGCGGGGGCCGAGCGCCTGGACGCGGCCATGGGCCATCACCATCACCTGGTCGACCGCTGCGAGGGCGCTCGGCCGGTGGGCGATCACCACCACGATGCCGCGGCGCGCCCGCACCCCGGCGATCGCCTCGGTGAGCGCGGCCTCGCCCTCCTGGTCGAGGTTCGAGTTGGGCTCGTCGAGCACCACCAGGAAGGGCTCGCCGTAGAGGGCGCGGGCGAGCGCCAGGCGCTGGCGCTGGCCGGCGGAGAGCAGCGCGCCGCGCTCGCCGATCTGGGTCTGGTAGCCGTCCGGCAGGGCGAGGATCAGGTCGTGGACCCGCGCGGCCCTGGCCGCCGCGATGATGCCCTCGGCCTCGGCGCCGGGCCGGAAGCGCGCGATGTTGGCCGCGACCGTGCCGGGAAACAGCTCGACCTCCTGCGGCAGGTAGCCGACATGGCGGCCGAGATCCTGCGGCCGCCACTGGTCGAGGCGGGCGCCGTCGAGGCGCACCGCGCCGCGATCGGCGGGCCAGATGCCGACGAGGAGACGCGCGAGCGACGACTTGCCGGAGGCGCTGTGGCCGACGATGCCGAGCCCCTGCCCCGGCCGCAGCGTCAGGCTGACGTCGAGGGCGGTGAGGCGCTGGCCGCCGGGCGGGCCGACGCTCGCCTGCTCGACGGTGAGGCTGTCGCGCGGCGCCGGCAGGGTCAGGCCCTCCGGCTCGGGGCCCGCGGCCGAGAGGGCGCTGCCGAGATGGCGCCAGCACTCGCGGGCGGCGGAGAAGGTCTTCCAGTAGCCGATGGCCTGGTCGATCGGCGCAAGCGCCCGGGCGCTCAGGATCGAGCCGGCGATGATGACGCCGGCCGTGGCTTCCTGGCGGATCACCAGGAAGGCGCCGACGCCGAGCACCGCCGATTGCAGCACCACCCGCAGCACCTTCGAGGTGTTGTGGATCGCCCCCGTGATCTCGGAGGTGCGCTCCTGCGTGGCGTGCGAGGCGGCGTTGACCTTCGACCACAGGCCGGCGAGGTCGGGCTCCATGCCCATCGCCCGCACGGTCTCGGCGTTGCGCCGGCTCGCCTCGGCGACGAAGCCGCGGGCGGCGGAGGCCTCGCGGGCGTCGCGGGCGTGGTGGCGGGTGAGGATCTCGGCGAGGATCGTCAGACCGACGAGGGCCAGGGCGCCGAGGAGCGCGGTCATCCCGATCCAGACGTGGAAAGCGAAGAGCAGGCCAAGATAGACCGGGATCCACGGCAGGTCGAACAGCGCGCCGGGACCGCCGCCGGCGAGCGCCCCGCGGATCTGGTCGAGGTCGCGCATCGGGCGCAGGCCGTCGGCTTCCGCCCGCCCGCGGAGCGGCAGGGTGACGACGGCGCGGAAGACCTGCCGGCTCAGGGATTCGTCGAAGGCGCGGCCCGCCCGCAGGAGCAGGCGCGAGCGGATCAGGTCGAAGTAGCCCTGGCCGAGATAGAGCACCAGCACGATCAGGCTCAGGCCCACCAGCGTCGGCACGCTGCGGCTCGGGATCACCCGGTCGTAGACTTCGAGCATGTAGAACGAGCCGGCGAGCGCCAGCAGGTTGACCGCGCCGCTGAGCACCGCGACGCCGATGACGACGTGGCGCAGCCGCGCCAGGGCTGCCACCATCGGCGGTGCCGAGGCGGCCCGGGACCGGCCGAGGCCGAAGGCCGTCAGGGCGTCCTGGCGAAGGCCGTCGTCACGGGTCTCGCGGTCGCCGGCAGGGGCGGCGACGGTGTCGCGCATCCGGTGCAGGGCCGGTGCGGCGAGCCTCTGGGCGGCGTCGCGGGCGCGCCGGGCGGCGCCGGTGCCCGGAAGGCGGGAAGCGAAGGATGTCACGGGGTGGCTGGGCTCCGTTCGACGGCGCGCGGCAACGGGCCCGGATCGGGGCAGGCGGCGCAGCGGATGCGAGTGAGACGAGTTCCACTTGATCCGTTCAGATAAAGATCAAAGGCGGGATCCCCTCTCCCGTTTGGGAGAGGGGAGATACGCTTTATCTTTATTTGATCGGATCCCACGGAAATCGCACGAGACGCGAGGAGCCCC
The DNA here is from genome assembly GCF_040593685.1 of Methylobacterium sp. EM32. Taxonomy (NCBI): domain Bacteria; kingdom Pseudomonadati; phylum Pseudomonadota; class Alphaproteobacteria; order Hyphomicrobiales; family Methylobacteriaceae; genus Methylobacterium; species Methylobacterium sp. EM32. The sequence continues at coordinate 53,226 of NZ_JBEXZS010000052.1, forward strand.
GCCCGCCGGCCGGCGGGCGGGGCGTCACGATCCTCAGACGAGGTAGTCGTGGAAGGTGAAGTGCTTGGCGCCGTTGGTCGCCAGCGTCAGGTGGGCGCCCGAGACGTCCTGGTCGTGGTAGGTGGCGCTGTCGACGAAGAGGTTGCGGTCCTTCGCGTCGGTCCCGCCCCAGGCGTCGTTGAGGAACTTGACCGCCACGTCGTGGTCGCCCTGGCCCCAGTCGCCGCGCACCGAGATCAGGTCGGACTGGCCGGCGCTGTGCAGGGACTTCGCGGTCTGCACGCCGCCGATCTGCTTGCCGTCCACCGAGATGGTGTACTGCGCGTTGCCGTTATAGGCGTCCTGGCTGATCTTGAGCAGCAGCTGGTCGGAGCCGCTGCCGAGGGTGACGCTCGGCTGCGCGGTGCTGCCGGTCGACGGGGTGGCGACGGGCGTCGTCACGGGCGTGGTGGACGGCGTCGTGACCGGCGCGGTGGTGACCGGGGTTGTCGTGACAGGCGTGCTCGGCACGCTGTGGTCGCCGCCGCCCGCCGGGGTCGCGGCGGTGTTGTTCGTCACCAGCTCGATATGCGAGCGGATGGCGGCCATGTCCTTGAACAGGTTGTCGACCTGGGTCTGGCTCACGCCCTTCTCGAGGTAGGCGAGCTGCAGGGTGTTCGGGCCGGCGGTGTCGGTGACGTAGCCGCCGTAGTTCTGGTAGGCCTTGGCCAGCGCCATGCCCTCGGCGGTCGTGATGCCGATCTTGGTCAGGTCGACGTCATTCGGGATCGCGAACAGCGAGCCGAGCGGGATCGAGCCCGAGTAGCTGCCGCTGAAGCTGTCGGCGGAGGTCGCCGGCCAGACGTAGGGGGTCTTGGCGGAGCCGGCCTGGGTGGTCGAGATCGCCATCGCCACGGCGTGGTCGATGTGGCCCGCGTCGAGGTCCGCCTTCTGCACCACGCCGCCCATCAGCGACATGCCGGCGGCGCGGATGCCCTCGTGCGCGCCGGGCACGTCGGCGATGCCGTCACCCGTCACGGTGTTCTCGACGACGTAGTTGGCGTGGTAGGCGTTGCTGCCGGTCTTCGAGCCGAGCCAGGTCTCGATGTAGTGCTGGCCGTCCTCCGAGACGATGATCGCCCAGCCGTCGCCGGTCTTGAACTGCACGTCGGTCGGCGTCCGCATCTGGAACGTGCCGTTCATCGACGAGGTGTTGCCGAAGGTCCAGTCGGCGTTGGTGCCGCGGCTGTCGTAGCTCCAGGTCGCCATCGGATCGGTCGACTTGGCCTGGTAGATCGGAATCGCGTCCTGGCCGATCCAGGTGTTCACCCCAGCCTGGTGCTGGATGGAGGCGGTCTGCGCTCCGGATGCAGACTGGAACTGGGCGTTCGACCCAATCGGGGTGTTCCAAATGCTGCTCGGCGCAAAAGGCTGCGCGACCGTTTGAAAAGCCATGTATCACTTCCAGATCTGTGGAACGGGTGCCGGGCCGCAGGACGCGGCGGCAGGGATGCGTCATCGTGAGAAGATCAGCGCCCGTCAGGGGCTCGATCCGATGTGCGAGGCGGACAATAAGTAGCAACGTTTCCCTGTCAAGCCTGTGTTAATAAATGTAGTCTTGTCGATACTTCATCAAATAATTCGATCCCGATTCAGGACGGGGTGGCGATTCGCCGATTCTCGTCGGCGACATTTTCGCAGTGAATTGGGATCCATGCGGCACCCGGAGGTCGCGGCGGCAAGAGATCGGCGGCGACAACTCTCGGCACCATGATGCAGCGCAGCAACGTAGCCGTATTAAGTGCAGGCGGATTGGTTCGTACAGCTGTCGGACGATCCGTATCTGACGCCGTACATAAGATGAATGATCGTCCTGAAATGGGACATGGCTTGGCGGCCGGCGACGAGAGCGGATGTTGAAGACCGCGAAGCTGCCCGTCGATTGTGCGGCGCCCGTAACACCCGCAGATCAGGCCGGACTCGCCCGCAATCGGAGCGAGTGCGGCATCTTGCAGAGGCAAGATCATCCGCAAAACGATACCTGTTACGACTTGCGACAACCGCCCTATCCTTAACGGCCAGCAGATCTGTCCCGGTCCGGTTTACCGGCGACACAAGCATCGCACGGATCAATCGTGAAGCACCCTCGAAAGGCGTAGGCGACAGTTGTCGTCGGCACCGAAAGGCTGTGTGCGCAGCCGGCCTATGGCTCCTTCCACAATCCAGGCCAGGGTGTGACAGTGCCGTTCAACGCGAATCTTTCTTGTCGAAAGCAGACGCCATGCTCTATTCCGACGAGACGACCGTCGATCCGGTCCTCAATCCCGTCCAGACCGGCGATAATGCCTCGTCTCCGGCCTCGTCCTCGACTTCCGGAGTCGAGGATCCGGCCTCTGCGAGCAAGGTCGCCACCCTGCTCAGCGCGAGCCCGGTCGGATCGAGCGGCGCACCCGATCCGGCGGCGGCCCAGATCCTCCAGAATCCTGCGGCGACGTCCGCCCCGTCGGCGGCCTCGAACGCGATCTTCTGCTGCGGGACCTGCGGCTACGTGAACTGCCCGTCGCGGATTCTCGACCTGCCGTCGAGCACCATCCTGTCGGCGAGCGGGCAATTGCCCGGCTACGGCAGCAGCGCGCCGCTGGGCGCCGTCACCACCCTGCCCGGCGGGGCCGAGACCGCCACGACCGGCCCGAGCAAGCCCCAGATCGCCAAGCTGAGCGGCCCGATCACGACGGCCGTCGCGCCGTCGAAGTCCGGCACGAACACCCTGACCGCCAATTCCCTGGCCGCCAGCTCGCTCAGCACCACCGCGACGGCCTCGACCACCAACAAGATCGTCCTGGAGAACCAGAAGGTCGGCAACCCGGTCAGCGAGTGGGGCATCGACGGTTCGGGCGACGACAACATCGAGGGCTTCGCCACCGACATCAGCACGAATATAGGCAAGACCGTCAACTTCAAGATCAATACGAACTCGAACAACTACCGGATCGACATCTACCGGCTCGGCTATTACGGGGGCTTGGGCGCGCGCAAGATCGATACGATCCAGCATACCGGGGTGCAGAACCAGCCGAACCCCTTGCGCGACGCCGCGACCGGGATGGTCGATGCCGGCAACTGGTCGATCTCGGCCTCGTGGAACGTCCCGACGGATGCGGTCTCGGGCGTCTACATCGCCAAGCTGACGCGCCAGGACGGCGTGGCGGGCGAGAACGAGATCCCGTTCATCGTCCGGGACGATTCGAGCCACAGCGACATCATCTTCCAGACCGCCGACCAGACCTGGCAGGCCTACAACCCGTGGGGCGGGGCCAACTTCTACGGCGGCAACGGCCCGGCCACCGGCCAGGGGGCGGGGCGCGCCTACGCGGTGAGCTACAACCGGCCGATCACCACCCGCGGCGGTACCCTCGCGGCCGGACCCCAGGACTACATCTACGGCGCCGAGTTCCCGGCGATCATGTGGCTGGAGCAGAACGGCTACGACGTCTCGTACATGTCGGGCGTCGATGCCGACCGGTACGGCAGCCTGCTCAAGAACCACAAGATGTACCTCGATGTCGGCCACGACGAGTACTGGTCTGGCGCGCAGCGCGACAACGTCGAGGCGGCGCGCGACGCCGGCGTCAACCTGGCGTTCTGGAGCGGCAACGAGGTCTACTGGCGCACGCGATTCGCCAATAGCATGAGCAGCGACGCCACGCCGTACCGCACGCTGGTCTCGTACAAGGAGACCTGGAGCACCAACCAGAACCTCGATCCGACCAACCAGTGGACCGGCACGTTCCGCGATCCTCGCGGACCGGCCGGGACGGTCGGCAACAACGATCCCGAGAATGCTCTCACGGGCACGATTTTCCAGGTCGATTCCTACCGGCTCGACACGATCATGGTGCCCTATGACGATGCCAACCAGCGCTTCTGGCGCAATACCAGCATCGCCAACCTGCAGCCGGGCCAGACTGCGACGCTCAACAAGAACTATCTCGGCTACGAGTGGGACGAGGCGCCCGACAACGCCTCGGCGCCGGCCGGTCTGGTGCGGCTGTCCTCGACCACCCTCGACGCGCCGACCTATCTCCAGGATTACGGCAACACCACCGGCCAGGGCACGGCGACCCACAGCCTGACGCTCTACCGCGCCCCGAGCGGCGCCCTCGTCTTCGGCGCCGGCACCGTCTACTGGTCGTGGGGCCTGTCGGCCAACCACGACAACGAGGCGACGCCGACCGATCCGCGCATCCAGCAGGCGATGGTCAACCTGCTCGCCGACATGGGCGTGCAGCCGGGAACCCTCGACCCGAACCTGAAGCCCGCCACCGCCTCGACGGACCACACCGCGCCGACCTCGACCGTGACCACGCCGACGACGGGATCGAGCGTCACGGCCTTCACCCCGGTCACCATCACCGGCACCGCCGTGGATGCCGGCGGCGGCGTGGTCGCGGGGGTCGAGGTCTCGACCGACAACGGCGCCACCTGGCGCGCGGCGACGGGTGACGAGAACTGGAGCTACACCTTCGCGCCGCAGGTCGCCGGGACCTACCAGATCCGAACCCGGGCGACCGACGACAGCATCAACCTGGAAACCCCGTCGGCCGGGCGCAGCCTGACGGTGGCGTCGTCCCCCTCCCTCACCATCTTCCCCGGCTCGGCCAAGCCCACGGTCACCAACACCGTCGACAGCACGCCGGTCGAGCTGGGCGTGAAGTTCCAGAGCTCCACCGCCGGCACGATCAGCGGCCTCCGCTTCTACAAGAGCACCCTCGATCGCGGGACCCATGTCGGCACGCTGTGGTCGAGCACCGGCCAGAAGCTCGCCACTGTGACCTTCGCCAACGAGACCACGGACGGCTGGCAGACCGCCACCTTCTCGAACCCGGTCCCCATCACCGCCGGCACGTCCTACACCGCCTCGTACTACTCGACGCTCGGGCATTATTCGAGCGACGTGAACTACTTCAACAGCAACGTGACGAGCGGCCCGCTCACCGCCAGCGGCGGCGTCTATGCCTACAACCAGAGCCAGTTCCCGACCCAGAGCTTCAACAACACCAATTTCTGGGTCGACGTGCTGTTCAACGCCGGCGGCACGACGACGAACCAGCCCCCCACCGCCGTCAGCGATTCCGGCCTGTCGGTGACGAAAGACACCGCCACGACCTTCGCGACCTCGACGTTGCTCGCCAACGACACCGACCCGAACGGCGATCCGCTGACGGTGACCGGCGTCAGCGGGGCCACCAACGGCACCGTCGCGCTCAACATCCAGAACGCCACCGTCACCTTCACGCCGACCGCCGGCTACACGGGCCCGGGCGGCTTCACCTACACGATCTCGGACGGGCGCGGCGGCACGTCGTCGGCCAACGTGGCGCTGACGGTCTCGGCGCCGGGCACCGCCCCGGTCAGCCTGTTCTCGTCCTCGGCGACGCCGGCGGTCGCCAACGAGAGCGATACCGGCGCGGTCGAGCTCGGGGTGAAGTTCCAGGCCTCCTCGGCCGGCACGGTCAGCGCGATCAAGTTCTACAAGGGCAGCCAGAACACCGGGACGCATACCGGCACCCTGTGGTCGAGCACCGGCCAGGTTCTCGCCACCGCGACCTTCACCAACGAGTCTGCCAGCGGCTGGCAGACCGCCACCTTCTCGAACCCGGTCGCGCTGACGGCGGGCGCCACCTACACCGCCTCTTACCACACCAATACCGGGCATTACTCCACGACGACGAACGGCTTCGCCAATGCGGTGACGAACGGGCCGCTCACCGCGCCGGCCTCCGGCAACGGCGTCTACGCCTACGGCACCTCCAGCCTGTTCCCGACCAACACCTACCAGAACACCAATTACTGGGTCGACGTCGTCTTCAACCCGAGCGGCACCGCCGCCAACCAGGGACCGACGGCGGTCAACGACACGGGACCTGCGGTGACGAAGGATACCGCCGTCACCTTCTCGACCTCGACGCTGCTCGCCAACGACACCGACCCGAACGGCGATCCGCTGAGCGTGACGGGCGTCAGCGGGGCCACCAACGGCACCGTCGCGCTCAACGCCGCCAACTCCACCATCACCTTCACGCCGACGACCGGCTACACGGGCGCCGCCGGCTTCACCTACGCGATCTCGGACGGGCGCGGCGGCACCTCGTCGGCGAGCGTCGCCCTGACCGTCTCGGCGCCCGGCACCGCCCCGGTCAGCCTGTTCTCGTCCTCGGCGACCCCGGCAGCGACCAACACCAACGACACCAGCCCGGTCGAGTTGGGCGTGAAGTTCCAGGCCTCCTCGGCCGGCACGGTCAGCGCGGTCAAGTTCTACAAGGGCACGCAGGATACCGGCACCCATACCGGCACCCTGTGGTCGAGCACCGGCCAGGTGCTCGCGACCGCGACCTTCACCAACGAGTCTGCCAGCGGCTGGCAGACCGCCACCTTCTCGAACCCGGTGACGCTGACGCCCGGCGCGACCTACACCGCCTCCTACCACACCAATGCCGGCCGCTACTCGACCACCGCCAACGGCTTCTCGAGCGCGGTGACGAACGGGCCGCTCACCGCGCCCTCCGCCGGCAACGGCGTCTACGCCTACGGCAGCTCCAGCCTGTTCCCGACCAACACCTACCAGAATACCAATTACTGGGTCGACGTCGTCTTCAACCCGAACAGCAACGCCACCAACCAGGGACCGACGGCGGTCAACGACACCGGCCCGGCGGTGACGAGGAACACCGCCGTCACCTTCTCGACCTCGACCCTGCTCGCCAACGACACCGACCCGAACGGCGATCCGCTGACGGTGACCGGCGTCAGCGGGGCCACCAACGGCACCGTCGCGCTCAACACCACCAACTCCACCATCACCTTCACGCCGACCGCCAACTACACCGGCGCCGCCGGCTTCACCTACGCGATCTCGGACGGGCGCGGCGGCACCTCGTCGGCGAGCGTCGCCCTGACGGTGCTGGCCCCCAGCACCGGCGCGGTCAGCCTGTTCTCCTCGTCGGCGACGCCGGCGGCGACCAACACCAACGACCTCAATCCGGTCGAGCTCGGCGTGCAGTTCCAAGCCTCGTCTGCAGGCTCGGTCAGCGCGGTCAAGTTCTACAAGGGCACGCAGGATACCGGCACCCATACCGGCACCCTGTGGTCGAGCACCGGCCAGAAGCTCGCGACGGCCACCTTCACCAACGAGTCTGCCAGCGGCTGGCAGACCGCCACCTTCTCGAACCCCGTCGCGCTCACGCCCGGCGCCACCTACACGGCGTCCTACCACACCAATACCGGCCGCTACTCGCAGACCGCCAACGGCTTCGCCAACGCGGTGACGAGCGGCCCGCTGACGGCGCCGTCGGCCGGCAACGGCGTCTACGCCTATGGCAGCTCCAGCCTGTTCCCGACCAACACCTACAACAAGACGAACTACTGGGTGGACGTCGTCTTCAACCCGTCGGCGGCGGCGTGAGCCGGCGCAACGACACCATGACAGCGCTCATCCCACCCGCACCCTCATCCTGAGGTGCTGCTGCTTGCAGCAGCCTCGAAGGAGGCCTCCAGAAACGGCCGGGACTTCTGGAACCCTCCTTCGAGGTCAGTCGATCGTCGATCGACTGACACCTCAGGATGAGGTTGAGGATGGGACAGATTGATAAAAAACGTCAACGCAACCTGAATATCGTGCGGGGAGAACCATCATGATCACCGAAACCTACACCGACGGCATCAGCGAGATCACCGTGACCGGCTCGATCGTCCGGGTCGACCTGATGAGCCTGTCGCCGTCCGAGCGCGACGCCAACGGCAACCCGGTGCCGGTTCTGCGCCAGCGCCTGATCCTGCCGGCCGATGCCTTCGCCAACGCCGCCGACCTGATGCAGCAGGTCAAGAACAGCCTGATCGAGTCCGGCGTCATCCATCCGGGCCAGCCCCAGAGGGAGGCGGTGCCCTTCGCCGGCGCCCGCCCGGGCCGCAATACCTCGCCGAACTTCTCCTGATCTCCTGACCTCCAAGATATTCGGGCGCCGCCGTGGATACCGGACTGCACTGCCTCGTCGCCGTCGCGCGCCACCACGGCGTCGACCTCGATACCGAACGCCTCGCTCACGCCTACGCGGTGGGGGACGAGGCGGTCTCGACCCCGCGCCTGACCCGGATGGCGCGGGAGGTCGGCCTCCGGGCCGGCCGCACCCGCCTGTCCTTCCGGAACCTCACCGATCTCGGCGGCGCCTTCCCGGCCCTGGCGCATCTGAGGAACGGCAACTGGGTCGTCGTCACCGGCACCGACCGGAACGCCGAGACGCCGCGCCTGATCGTGTTCGACCCGAAGGCTGACCGGCTCGAACCGTTCCTCCTCGACGAGGCCGCCTTCTGCGCCGCCTGGGGCGGCGAGGTGCTGCTGATGCGCCCCAAGGCCCGGCGGCGCACGCCCGACGGGCGGCGGCCATTCGGGCTCCTGTGGTTCGTGCCCGAGATCCTGCGCCAGCGCCGGCTCTTCTCCGACGTGATCGTGGCGGCGCTCGCGCTCTACGCCGTCGGCCTCGCGGTGCCGCTGTTCTCGCAGCTCGTCATCGACCGGGTGCTGACCCACGAATCCTACGCGACCCTCACGGTGCTCGCCGGCGGCGTGGTGCTGGCGCTGGTCTTCGAAGCCTGCTTCACATTCTTGAGGCGCTACCTGCTGCTCTACGCCTCGAACCGCATCGACATCCGGGTCGCGGTGAAGACCTTCGCCCATCTCCTCGGCCTGCCGCTCGCTCATTTCGAGCAGGTGCCGGCGGGCATCCTGGTCAAGCACATGCAGCAGGCCTCCCGGGTGCGGGAGTTCCTGACCGGGCGGCTCCTCACCACGGCGCTCGATGCCTGCTCGCTCCTCGTCTTCGTGCCGGTGCTGCTGCTCTACAGCCCGAAGCTGACCCTGGTGGTGCTGGGCTTCACCGGCCTCGTCGCGCTCACCATCGCAGGCCTGATCGGGCCGTTCCGGCGCCGGCTCCAGGCGCTCTACGACGCGGAGGGCGAGCGCCAGGCGCTGCTGGTCGAATCGGTCCAGGGCATGCGCACCATCAAGTCCCTGGCGATGGAGCCGCTCCAGGGCCGCCAGTGGGAGGATGCCTCGGCGCAGGCCGTGCAGATGCGCTACGGCGTCGAGCGGATCTCGGCCATCGCCCAGGCCGTGACGGGGCTGCTCGAAAAGCTCACCTCGGTGGCGATCATCGGGCTCGGCGCGCTCGACGTGTTCGACCGCTCGATGACGGTCGGCGCGCTCGTCGCCTTCAACATGCTGGCCGGCCGGGTCTCGGGGCCGCTCGTGCAGATGCTCACCATGGCGCACGAGTACCAGGAGGTCGCGCTCTCGGTGCGGATGCTCGGCGAGGTGATGAACCGGGCCCCCGAGGCCGAAGGGCCGTCGCGCGGCCTGTGCCCGCCGGTGCGCGGCGAGATCACCTTCGAGGACGTGCGCTTCGCCTACGGGCCGGACCGGCCGCCGGCCCTCGACGCGGTGTCCTTCACGCTCGAGGCCGGCAGCATCGTCGGGGTGGTGGGGCGCAGCGGCTCGGGCAAGACCACCATCACCCGGCTGATCCAGCGCCTCTATCCGGTCCAGCAGGGGCTGGTGCGCCTCGACGGGCACGACATCCGCGAGATCGACCTCGCGCACCTGCGCCGCCAGGTCGGCGTGGTGCTCCAGGACAGCTTCCTGTTCCGCGGCACGGTGCGGGAGAACATCGCGGCGGCCAAGCCCTCGGCGAGCTTCGAGGAGATCGCCGAGGCCGCCCGCGCCGCCGGCGCCGACGAGTTCATCGAGCGCCTGCCGCGGGGCTTCGAGACGATGCTAGAGGAGAACGCCTCGAACCTCTCGGGCGGCCAGCGCCAGCGGCTCGCCATCGCCCGCGCCCTCGTCACCGATCCGCGGCTCCTGATCCTCGACGAGGCGACGAGCGCGCTCGATCCCGACAGCGAGGCGATCATCCGGCGCAACCTGCGCCGGATCGCCCGGGGCCGCACGGTGCTGATCGTCTCGCACCGCCTCGCCACCCTGGTCGATGCCAACGCGATCCTGGTGATCGACGGCGGCCGCCTCGTCGCGACCGGGCGCCACGACCAGTTGCTCACCTCCTGCACGACCTACCGCCACCTGTGGAACCAGCAGACGAGGCAGGCCGCATGAGCGCCCCCCAGCCCCAAGCCGGCTCCGGCGACGACGCGGCCCGGCCGCCCCTCGCCTCGGTGCCAGCCTCGGACCCGGCTCCCGCCAAATCCCCTCCCCGCGGCGAGGTGGTGATCCTGCCCTCCCGGCGCCGGCCGGCCGTGGTCTCGGAGTTCCAGCCCGACGCTCTCGCCGTGGAGGAGCGGGCGCCGCCCCGCATCGCCCGGGCGACGCTCTATGCGGTCGCCGCGCTCCTCGCGACCGGCGTCGCCTGGTCGTGCCTGTCGGAGATCGACGAGATCGCCAGCAGCCGGGGCCGGCTCGTCACCACGGTGCCGAACATCGTCGTCCAGCCGCTGGAGACCGCGGCGATCCGTTCGATCGCCGTCACGGTCGGCCAGTCGGTCAAGGCCGGCGAGACGCTGGCGGTGCTCGATCCGACCTTCAGCGAGGCCGACGTGCAGCAGCTCACCGCCCGGCTCGCCGCGGCGGAGGCCCTGGTGCGGCGGCTCGAGGCCGAAGATGCGGACCGGGACGCCGCCTTCGACCTGAAGCGTCCCGAGCAGGCACTGGAGGCCCGCCTCGCCAAGCAGCGCCGGGCGCTCCGCGACAGCCGCCTGCGCGGCCTCGACGAGGAGCTGGCCCGGGCCGAATCGAGCCTCGCCCGCAACCGCCGCGAGGAGACGGTGCTGCTCGCCCGCCTCGACGGCCTGCGCGAGATCGAGGGGATGCGCACGACGCTCCTGGAGCAGCAGATCGGCTCGAAGCTCAACCTGCTCCAGACCCGCGACGCCCGCCTCGACGTCGAGGCCTCGCTGGTGCGCACCCGCGGCGCGCAGACGGAAGCCCGCCACGATCTCGCCAAGGCGACGGCCCAGCGCCAGGCCTTCCTCGACGAGACCGGCCGCACCGTGCTCGAAGCCCTGGCGGAGGCGCGCGAGAAGCGGACGGTCGCGGCCGAGGAGCTGCGCAAGGCGACCCTGCGCCGCGAGCTCGTGACCCTGACGGCGCCCGCCGACGGCACCGTGCTCGACATCGCCCAGCGCGGCGCCGGCTCGGTGGCCAAGCAGGCCGAGGCGCTGTTCACGCTGGTGCCGGCGGGCAGCCCGCTCGAGGCCGAGGTGATGATCCATCCCCGCGACATCGGCCACGTCGCGGCGGGCCAGCCGGCGCGCATCAAGCTCGACGCCTTCCCGTTCCAGAAGCACGGCACGGTCTCGGGCCATGTCCGCACGGTGAGCCGCGACGCCTTCCCCTCCGACGGGGAGGGCCGCGGCAATCCCGCCCCGGGCCAGCCGCCCTCCCTGTTCTACCGCGCCCGCATCAGCCTCGACGACACGGGCCTGCGCGCCCTGCCGGAGGGCGCCGGCCTGATCCCCGGCATGGCGGTGCAGGGCGAGGTCCGGGTCGGCCAGAAGCGGGTGATCGCGTACTTCCTGTACCCGCTGATGCAGGTGGCGGATGAGGGGATCCGGGAGCCGTGAGGAGCGGCCCGCGGCGTGCCGGGCGCTCCGCGGGCTTTGCTGACGGTACGGTAATCACATCCACTTCCAACCGACGTCTCACCGTAAGCCACTCCCCTTTCCCGGACGACTGAAGCGTCAGCGGAAGGAGATCCGGGATCCAGCGAAGGACGTGCCGCGAAGCGGCTCTGCATGCTGCGCCCTTGCGGACAAACAGACGCTTCGCGACTTTCTGTGCTGGATCCCGGATCTCCTTCCACTTCGTTTCAGTCGTCCGGGAAAGGGTGCAGCTTACGAAAGATCGCCTGCACTCCGGATCAGTCTTCCCCCGGCATGCACGACAAAGCCTCGCGGGCGAGATCCTCGTTGTCGATGATCGCGTCGCTCTGCGCCTCGGGATCGCACAGGCTCTCATACATGGCGTAGGCCGGGCGATAGCGCTTGGCGTAGAGATCCCGCGCCGCCGCCTCGCCGCCCAGCCGGTCCATATCCCGCCCGAGCCCCCGCACCTCCGCCGTCCCGCCCGAGGTCCGGATGAACAGCGTCGCGTCCCAGTAGTCGCGCAGTTCGGGACGCTGGAGGAAGGTGCCGTCCACGATCAGGATCGCGTCGTCCGCCGCGAGGCACGGCTCCTGCGCGACGGGCGCATCGGCATCGAGGTCAAAGGACGCCGTGCGGTAGCGCCGGTCACCCTTCGGCCCGAGCGGCGCGAGCAGCAGTGCCACGATGGCGGACAGGTCGCGGGCATCATGGTAGTAGCCCTCGGCGGAGTGGCGGCCCCTCGCGTAGCGCTCGGCCTGCGGGCGGTGGAAGCCGTCGACGGAGGTCCGGATCACCGCTCGTCCCCTCCCGGCGAGCGCGGCGGCGAGTTCGTCGGCAAACGTGGTCTTGCCTCAAGGCCGTGCGTCCGTCGACCGCGACCCGCACCGGATGACCGGGGCGCAGGCGGTCGATCCGCCCGGCGATCTCGCGCAGCAGCACCGTCCTGCTTCCGTCCGTCATGCTCGCGGTACCCAGGCCCGGCCTCTGATATTGGAATGCCGAGCGATCGCGGGTCCATGTCGGTGGCACGTCCCTCACCGTCCCACCCGCACCACCCGCGCCCGCAGCATCATCAGCACCGGCCGGATCGTCTCCCGCACGTGCCCGGCGACCGGGTGGTCGAGGAGCAGCATCGCGACGAGCCAGGCCCCCGCGCCGCCGAACCCGGCGAGCACCCCTTGCGGGATGGTCAGGGCGAAGCCCCGGCCGGAGAGCGCGATGACGGCGAGCGGCGGCAGGGCGGTCGCGACCGTGACGAGGGCGCTGATCCGCAGCGCGCCGGCGAGATCGGCGAGGCTGAACGGCACCCGGCGGCGGATGAAGTACAGGGCGATGCCAACCTGGAGCGGGACGGTGACGAATTGCGTCGCCGCCACAGCGAGCGGCCCGCCGGAGGCCGACGCGGCGATGATCGCGGCGCTCGGCGGCAGGCCGATCAGGCTCGCCGTCAGGGTGTCGCGCAAGCCGCCGCTCGCCAGCAGCACCGGATAGGTTAGCATCGCCGGGAAGGTCATCATCGAGGCGAGCGACAGCACCTGCACGATCGGCACGCTGGCGAGCCACTGCGCCCCGAGCAGCACCAGCACCACCGGCTGGGCGATGAGCGCGAGCAGCAGGGCCACCGGCCAGAGCACCACCGTGATGTTGCCGATCGAGGCGAGGTAGGTCGGCGCCAGCGCCCGGCCGTCGCGCCGGTCGGCGGCGAACATCGGCAGGATCACCGCGCCGAGGCTGCCGAGGATCATCTTGTCGGGCAGTTGGCTCACCACCTGCGCCCGGCCGTAGAGGCCGACGAGGTCTGGCCCGCCGAAGCGGCCCAGCAGGAAGATCGGCAGCAGGTCGTAGGCGCGGTTGAGGAGCGTCGTCACGCTGGAGAAGCCGCCGATCGCGAGCGCCGTGCGCCAGCCCTGGAGGCAGGGGCGGTAGATTCCCGGCTCGGGCCGGCCGGCGAGGCTCAGAGCCACCGTGGCGGCGGCGCTCGCGACCGTGGCCCAGGCAAAGCTCATCGCCCCGAAGCCGAGGAGGGCGAGAGCGATCAGCACCACGGCGTAGGTCAGGCAGGTGCCGACATTGACCCACATCAGCGAGGCGAACTGGAAATCGCGGCGCATCAGGGCCATCAGGGGGCCGGAGAACGGCACCAGCAGGAAGCTCGCGGACAGCACCCGCAGGTAGGAGGCGAGCAGCGGCTGGCCGTAGAGCTGCGCCCACAGCCCGGCCGAGGCGAACAGCGCCACGGCGAAGAACAGCGACAGGGCGAAGAGCACCGTGAAGGCGGTGCGCGCGCTCTGCTGCGAGGTCGTCGGCTCGTGGATGATGTAGTTGGTGGTGCCGAAATCGCGCATGCCGTCGATGACCTGCACCAGCGCCACCCCGAGCATCGACAGGCCGACCTCCTCCGGCGTGAGCAGGCGCGAGACCAGGGCGGTCTGGCACAACGTGATCGAGAGGACGAGGTAGCGCTCGCCCGAGACGAGCAGGACGGCGCGCTTGACGAGGCTCATCAAGAAACCCTTGGTGTTGAAATGTGGCGGTGCGAGCGGGTGGGCGGATCAGGGCGAGCCGGCGAGCGCCCCGGGCGCCGGCCAGGCCCGGCCCGCCCGCCAGATGCGGGCGAGCACCGCGAGGTAGCGGGCCGGATCGAGGCCCGGGACGCAGTCCCGCGCCAGCACGAACCGCGCCTCGGCCGGGCGGCCGAGATCGGCGAGCTTGCCGGCATGGTCGAGCATCAGCCGGTTGCGGCAGCGCCGGGCGGACGGGGCGAGCTCGGCCGGCACCGCGCCCTCGTCGAAGAGCCGCTTCAAGGTGGCGGCGAGCAGGGGCGGCGCTGGCACGCGCCGCGACGGCAGCGCCGCCCCCAGCACCACCGTCGGCCGGGCGACGTAGCGAAAGACGCCCTGCAGGGCGAGGCGGCCCCACAGGTCGAGCTCCGGCCCGCCGCCGCAGCAGGTCGGAAAAAGCCCGGCATCGATCGCCGCCGCCCGCTCGATCAGCGCGGCGCTCGCCCGCAGCGGGGCGGCGCCGATCCGGAGCGCGAAGTCGAACGGGTCGGAGACCCGGCCCGAGGGTACGCTCATCGGCAGGAGCGGCCGGCCGCCCTCCCCCAGGACCGGGTTGCCGAAGACCGCGACGGCGTCGCCGAACCGGGTCGCGGCGACGAGTTCGGCGAGGTGGTCCTCGCGCCAGGCATCGCCCGGATCGAGGAAGGCCACCCACTCGGCCCGGGCGGCGGCGACACCCCGGTTGCGGGCAGCGCAGCGGCCGGATTCATTGTCACGCAGCGCCCGCACCCGCGGATCGGCGGCGAGGGACGCGGCCTCGGCCGCCCCCTCCCCGATCGCCAGGACCTCGTAATCGCCGAAGGTCTGGGCGCGGATGGATGCCAGGGCCGGCTCCACGAAGAAGCCCGCCCGGAGCGGGAGCACGACCGAGACGCGGGGGCCGGACTTGCTGGTCGTTCCGGACTGGGGGGTCGTCATGGCGCTCACGCCCCCGTCCGGAGGGTGCGGGTGGGATTGCCCACCACGGTGGCGCCCGGCGGCACGTCGCGCAGGACCACCGCCCCGAGGCCGACCAGCGCCCGTTCGCCGACGACGACGCGCTGGCGCAGGGCGCTGCCCGCCCCGACGTAGCAGGACCGCCCGAGCCGCACGAAGCCACTGACGAGGCAGCCCGGCGCGAGCACCGCCCCGTCCTCGATCACCGTGTCGTGCCCGACGATCGCGCCGGGCCCGACGGCGACGTGCGCTCCGATCACGACGTTGCCGGCGACGCTGGCGCCGGCATGGATGCAGGTGCCCGGGCCGAGGACGGCCCGGGACGAGACCGCGGCGGCGGCATGGACCAGGGTGGCAAAGCGCGTCGGGTCGAGCCCGGTCCCGGCGACGATCCTCAGGCGCTCGCGGTGGCTGGCCTCGCTGCCGATGGCGTTGACGAAGCCCGCCTCGGGATCCTCGGCGAGACGCCGCGCCTCGGCGAGGCGCCCCAGCACCGGCAGCCCAGCGACGAGGGCGCCTTCGGGGCGCGCGTCGTCGAGGAAGCCGGCCACCCGCCAGGGGGCCGGCCCGAGGCCGGACCTGCTCTCGACGAGATCGAGGAGATCGAGGGCGTTACCGCCGGTGCCGAGGATGATCAGGGGGCGCTGCATGGCTGTGCCGAAGCTGGGCCGGGTCTTGCCGCGGCTCAGTGGAGGCTAGCCGGCCCTGTCCGCAGGGTAAGCATCGCAATCGTGTGCGCCGGGACCTCCGAAAGGCGTAAACCCGCCCGCTTTTCTGGGCGGGGACGCCGCCGAATTCCACCGCTCCCGCGCGGCAGGGCAGCCCCTAGGCTGCCCTCGACGATCGCGCGGCGCGGGAACGCCACTCCCGCGCGCGTGACAGTGCAATGGGAGCGTCGCCACCCATGACATCCGGCCACGTGAAATCCGTCTCGGTGAAATCCGGCCCCGTCCCGTCCGGCGCGATGACGGTCGCCTACCTGGTCAACACCGCTCCGGTGACGAGCTCCACCTTCATCCGGCGCGAGATGGCGGCGCTGGAGGCCCAGGGCGTGACGGTGCGGCGCTTCGCGCTGCGGCGCTGGCACCAGCCCCTCGTCGATCCCGACGACGTCGCCGATCAGGCGCGCACCCACTACATCCTCAGCGGCAACCTGCGCGGGCTGACGCTGGCCGCCCTGCGCCAAGCGGTCACCGGCCCGGCGGCGTTCCTGCGGGGCGCCTGGCTCGCCGCGCGGCTCGGCCGCTCGGCCGGCGGGGCGGTGCGGCACGCGGCCTATTTCCTCGAAGCGGTGTACTTCCTGCACGCCTTGCGCCGCGAGGGCATCGCCCACACCCACGTGCATTTCTCGTCGAACGCCGCCGCGGTGGCGCTGATCGCCCGCACCATGGGCGGGCCGAGCTACAGCTTCACCGCCCACGGGCCCGACGAGTTCCTGACCGCCGCCGAGGACGGGCTGGCGCTCAAGCTCTCCGGCGCCGCCTTCGCGGTGGCGATCTCGGATTTCTGCCGCGGACAGCTCCTGCGCTTCGGCGGCGCACAGCACCGCGACCGGATCGCGGTGGCGCGCTGCGGCCTCGACCTCGGGGATTTCGTGCCCTCCGCGCAGCCGGCGGGGGAGAGCCGGACGCTGATCTGCGTCGGCCGGCTCTGCCCGCAGAAGGGACAGGTCTACCTGCCCGCAATCGTGGCTGCCCTGCGGGCGACCGAGGCGCCGTTCCGCCTGGTGCTGATCGGCGACGGCGAGAGCCGCCCGGCGATCGAGGCCGAGATCGCCCGCCACGGCGTCGGCGACCGGGTCGAGCTGCGCGGCTGGCAGAGCAGCGCCGAGGTGCGCGCGGCGATCGCCGAATCCCGCGCCCTGGTGCTGCCGAGCTTCGCCGAGGGGCTGCCGATCGTGCTCCTCGAGGCGCTGGCCCTGGAGCGGCCGGTGGTGACCACCACCGTCGCGGGCATCCCGGAGCTGGTCGACGACCAGTGCGGCCGCATCGTGCCCCCGGGCGACGCGACAGCCCTGACGCAGGCGTTGCGCGACATCCTGCGGGCCGACGACGCGACGCTCGCCGCGATGGGCCGGATCGGCCGCGCCCGCGTCGCCCGCCACCACGACCTCGCGACGCTGGCGACGACCCTGCGGGGGTTGTTCGCGGCGGCGATCGCCCGGGAGGGGGGTGCGCAGATGCGGGTGGAGCGGGTGGCGCTGAGGCGGGAGGCGGCGGAGACGTGAGGGGGTAGCAGGTCGGGCTTTATCCAATTTGGATCGACAGACCTGACACCCTCCATGTCATTCCGGGGCCGCGAAGCGGAGCCCGGAATCCAGAGCCGCAGATTGTTCAGGATAAGGCGGGGATCGTTCTGCTCTCTCCTGGAACACCTGCGTGTCTGGATTCCGGGCTCCGCTTCGCGGCCCCGGAATGACGCAGTGGGTGTCAGGTCTGTTGCGAGAAACCATCCTGTCTCACCGCACCCCCGACGCCTCCTCCGACAATCCCGGCACCGGCCGGACCGCGAAGGTCCACAGCCGGTGGCCGAGGAAGTTCCAGAACACCACCACCCCGGTCGCCAGCACCTGCGCGGCGAGGTAGGGCAAGCCCAGACCCCGGGTGAGCCCGGCCATGATCAGCCAGGTCAGCCCGAAGCCGATCGCCGCCACGATTGCGAAGCGCCAGGTCGCCTCGGCATGGGGCCGCGCGCTGGCATAGGTCAGGCGGCGGTTGAGCCCGTAGGAGACCACGGCGCCGGCGAGGTAGCCGGCGAGCGCCGCCCGCACCGGATCGGCGCGGCCGGTCTCGACCAGGGCGGCGAGCAGAGCGTAGTGGACGGCGAGCGCCGCGAGGCTCACCCCGACGTAAGACAGGAACTGCCGCGCCAGGGCCGCCAGCGCGGCGGTCTCCCACGAATTCGCTCTCGGTTCGCTCGCCACGACGCCATTCGACCCATACCGGACGGCCGATGCCGCCCCGCTTCTCCGTCTAGCGCCCGGCACTGAACCGAAGATGACCCGAAAGCGACGAACTCCGTTCATCCTTGCAGGCGAGCCGCCACCTTTCGGCTGAGCCAGCGCGGCATCAGCCGGGCGCCGATCACCGCCGCCCGGTTCGCCGCCCCTGGGATCACCACCGCCCGCCCGGCGAGGTGGCCGGCGACCGCCGCCTCGGCCACCGCCGCCGGCGCCATCACATTGCCGGTGAAGCGCTTGGTGCCGCCGACATCGGCTCTCTCCGAAAACTCCGTCGCGGTCGCGCCAGGACAGATGGCCGTGACGGTCACGCCGTACGGCCGCGCCTCCTCGTAGAGGGCTTCCGACAAGGACAGGAGGTAGGCCTTGCTGGCATAGTACGCCGCCATGTTGGGCCCGGGCAGGTTGGCGACCACGGAGGCCACGTTGAGGATGCCACCGGCACGCCGCGCGATCAGGCCGGGCAGCACCAGCCGGGTGAGGATCGTCGGCGCCGTGACGTTCACCGCCACCATCTCGGCCTGGTCCCGCGCCGGCAGCTCGCTGAGGCGGCCGCGCAGGCCGAAGCCGGCATTGTTGACGAGGGTGTGCAGGGTGATGCCCCGCGCCTCGACCGCGGCGACCAACGCCTCGGCGGCGCCGGGAACCGCCAGATCCGTCGGCATCGCCACGGCCGGCACGGGCAGCTCGGCGGCGAGCGCCTCCAGCCGCTCCACCCGCCGGGCGCTCAGCACCAGCGGTCGCCCCCGGGCCGCGAAAGCCCGGGCGATCTCCAATCCGATTCCGCTCGACGCGCCGGTGACCAGCGTCCAGCGCGCATCTCCCCTGGTGTTCACGTCGTCGGCCACGCCCTTCCCCTGATCTGTACGCCTATGCTAAGGGCGCCCAACGCAATCCCCGCCGCTCCCGCACGTTCCGCTCCCGCCTCGACGCCCGCCAGGGCCTCGGGGACGCCGGATCCGAGGAACGAGGCAGCGCGCGCCGCACGAGTCTGAAGCGTCCGATGCCCAAGCGCACCGATCTCTCCTCCATCCTCATCATCGGCGCGGGCCCGATCGTCATCGGCCAGGCATGCGAGTTCGACTATTCCGGCACGCAGGCCTGCAAGGCCCTGCGCGAGGAAGGCTACCGGATCATCCTGGTCAACTCGAATCCGGCGACGATCATGACCGATCCGGATCTCGCCGACGCGACCTATGTCGAGCCGATCACCCCGGAGATCGTCGCCCGCATCATCGAGAAGGAGCGGCCCGACGCCCTCCTGCCGACCATGGGCGGCCAGACCGCGCTGAACTGCGCCCTCTCGCTCAAGCGGATGGGCGTGCTGGAGAAGTTCGGCGTCCAGATGATCGGCGCCACGGCGGAAGCGATCGACAAGGCGGAGGACCGCAGCCTCTTCCGCGACGCAATGACCAAGATCGGGCTCGAGACCCCGAAATCAGCGCTCGCCAACGCCTCGGCCGCCAAGAAGGCGGACCGGGAGAAGTACCTCGCCGAGGTGGCCCGCATCGAGGCCGCCGAGAGCGATCCGGAAGCCCGCAAGACCGCGCTCGCCGCCTTCGAGAAGAAGTGGGCCTCGGCCGAGAACGACCGGCGCAAGCGCTACGGCGAGCACGCGATCGGCCAGGCGCTCATCGCGCTCGCCGAGGTCGGCCTGCCGGCGATCATCCGGCCGTCCTTCACGATGGGCGGCACCGGCGGCGGCATCGCCTACAACCGGGAAGAATTCCTCGACATCGTCGAGCGCGGCATCGACGCCTCACCGACCAACGAGGTCCTGATCGAGGAATCGGTCCTCGGCTGGAAGGAGTACGAGATGGAGGTCGTCCGCGATCGCGCGGATAACTGCATCATCGTCTGCTCGATCGAGAACGTCGACCCGATGGGCGTCCATACCGGCGACTCGATCACCGTGGCGCCGGCGCTGACGCTGACCGACAAGGAATACCAGCGCATGCGCGACGCCTCGCTCGCGGTGCTGCGCGAGATCGGCGTCGAGACCGGCGGCTCGAACGTCCAGTTCGCCGTCGACCCGGCCACCGGCCGGATGATCGTGATCGAGATGAACCCGCGCGTCTCGCGCTCCTCCGCGCTCGCCTCGAAGGCGACCGGCTTCCCGATCGCCAAGGTCGCGGCCAAGCTCGCCGTCGGCTACACCCTCGACGAGATCGCCAACGACATCACCGGCGGGGCGACCCCGGCCTCGTTCGAGCCGACGATCGACTACGTCGTCACCAAGATCCCGCGCTTCGCCTTCGAAAAATTCCCGGGCGCCGAGCCGACGCTGACCACCGCGATGAAGTCGGTCGGCGAGGCGATGGCGATCGGCCGCACCTTCTCGGAATCGCTCCAGAAGGCCCTGCGCTCACTGGAGACCGGGCTTACCGGCCTCGACGACATCGAGATCGAGGGGCTGGGCAAGGGCGACGACCGCAACGCCATCAAGGCGGCGATCGGCACGCCGACCCCGGATCGCCTCCTCAAGGTGGCGCAGGCGCTTCGCCTCGGCGTCAGCCACGAGGAGGTTCATGCTTCCTGCAAGATCGACCCGTGGTTCCTGGAGCAGCTCCAGGGCATCATCGACCTCGAGACCAAGGTGAAGCGCTTCGGCCTGCCGAAGACCGAGGGCGCCTTCCGCCAGCTCAAGGCGGCGGGTTTCTCGGATGCGCGCCTCTCGGTGCTGGCCGGGATCGAGGAAGGGGCCGTGCGCGCCGCCCGCCGGGCGCTGTCGGTGCGGCCGGTCTTCAAGCGGATCGACACCTGCGCGGCCGAGTTCAAGTCGCCGACCGCCTACATGTACTCGACCTACGTCGCCCCCTTCGCCGGCAGCGTGGCCGACGAGGCCCAGCCCTCGGACGCCAAGAAGGTCATCATCCTCGGCGGCGGCCCGAACCGGATCGGCCAGGGCATCGAGTTCGACTATTGCTGCTGCCACGCCTGCTTCGCGCTGACCGATGCGGGCTACGAGACCATCATGGTCAACTGCAACCCGGAGACGGTGTCGACCGACTACGACACCTCGGACCGGCTCTACTTCGAGCCGCTGACCGCCGAGGACGTGCTGGAGATCATCGAGACCGAGCGCCAGGCCGGCACGCTGCACGGCGTGATCGTGCAGTTCGGCGGCCAGACCCCGCTGAAGCTCGCCCGCGCGCTGGAGGAGGCCGGCGTGCCGATCCTCGGCACCTCGCCGGACGCGATCGACCTCGCGGAGGATCGCGACCGCTTCAAGCGCCTGCTCGACAAGCTGCACCTCAAGCAGCCGAAGAACGGCATCGCCTACTCGGTGGAGCAGAGCCGGCTGATCGCCGCCGATCTCGGCCTGCCCTTCGTGGTGCGGCCCTCCTACGTCCTCGGCGGGCGCGCGATGGCGATCATCCGCGACGAGACCCAGTTCGCCGACTACCTGCTCGACACCCTGCCGAGCCTGATCCCGTCGGACGTCAAGGCGCGCTACCCCAACGACAAGACCGGCCAGATCAACACGGTGCTGGGCAAGAACCCGCTCCTGTTCGACCGCTACCTGTCGGACGCGATCGAGGTCGACGTCGACGCGGTCTCCGACGGGCGTGACGTGTTCATCGCCGGCATCATGGAGCACATCGAGGAGGCGGGCATCCACTCGGGCGACTCGGCCTGCTCGCTGCCGCCGCGCTCGCTGTCGCCCGAGACCATCGCCGAGCTGGAGCGCCAGACCCGCGGGCTGGCGCTGGCGCTGGAAGTCGGCGGCCTGATGAACGTGCAATACGCGATCAAGGACGGGGTGATCTACGTCCTGGAGGTGAACCCGCGGGCCTCGCGGACCGTGCCGTTCGTCGCCAAGGTGATCGGCGAGCCGATCGCCAAGATCGCCGCCCGGGTGATGGCCGGCGAGCCCCTCGCCTCCTTCGGCCTCAAGCCCAAGACTCTGCCGCACATCGCCGTCAAGGAAGCGGTGTTCCCCTTCGCCCGCTTCCCCGGCGTTGACGTGCTGCTCGGGCCGGAGATGCGCTCGACCGGCGAGGTGATCGGCCTCGATCGCGGCTTCGGCGTCGCCTTCGCCAAGAGCCAGCTCGGCTCCGGCACCCAGGTGCCGAAGGCCGGCACGGTCTTCGTCTCGGTGCGCGACGACGACAAGGCCCGCATCCTGCCGGCGATGAAGCTGCTGTCCGATCTCGGCTTCACGGTGCTCGCCACCACCGGCACGCAGCGCTACCTCGTCGAGAACGGCGTTCCGTGCGCCCGCATCAACAAGGTGCTGGAGGGCCGGCCGCACGTAGTCGACGCGATCAAGAACGGCGAGATCCACCTGGTGTTCAACACCACGGAAGGCGCGGGCGCGCTGTCCGACTCGCGCTCGCTGCGCCGGGCCGCCCTCTTGCATAAAGTGCCGTACTACACCACTCTCGCGGGAGCGATGGCGGCCGCCGAGGGGATCAAGGCCTATCTCGGGGGTGATCTCGAGGTCCGGGCCCTGCAGGAATATTTCGCGGCTTAAGTCGAAAGACTGCGGACGCGCCCTATCTCATCCCCTCGCGCCCGCGCGAGACAATCGGAAACAGGCCCGGTCGGGAGGCGCACCCTCTCGCCGGGCCGATTATTTGTGACGCGAGACGACGACGATGGACAAGGTTCCGATCACGGTACGGGGATTCGCGGCTCTGGAGGCGGAGCTGAAGCGCCGCCAGCAGGAGGAGCGTCCGCGCATCATCCAGGCGATCGCGGAAGCCCGCGCGCTCGGCGACCTGTCGGAGAATGCCGAGTACCACGCCGCCAAGGAGGCGCAGTCGCACAACGAGGGCCGGGTGCTGGAGCTGGAGAGCCTGATCTCCCGCGCCGAGGTCATCGATGTGTCGAAGCTCTCGGGGACGAAGATCAAGTTCGGCGCCACCGTCAAGCTGATCGACGAGGACACCGAGGAGGAGAAGACCTACCAGATCGTCGGCGAGCCCGAGGCCGATGTGCATGCCGGCCGGGTCTCGATCACCTCGCCGATCGCCCGCGCGCTGATCGGCAAGGCCGTCGGCGACACCGTCGAGGTCGTCACCCCGGGCGGCGGCAAGTCCTACGAGATCGTCGGCATCCAGTTCGGCGCGTAAACCACTGCCGGTCGGCTCCCGAGCCGAAGCGTTGCCGTGGCGGGATCCCGAGGCTATCTCGGCTGTCACGAGGTGGCGCGATCGGGCGCCGTGGAGACGACGCCGATGCTGCGCTGGAGCCAATCCCTGATCGCGGCCGCCCTGCTGGCGGTCGCGCTGCCTGCGAGCGCCCAGGACGCGACCCTGCCGCCGGGCACGCGCTTCTCCGCCATCCGGGTCGATGTCGGCCCCCTCCTCGCCCGCGGCCTCGGCCCCTACGCGGAGAACGTGCGAGGCGAGTTGCAGGCGGCGCTCGCCAAGACCTTCGCCGACCGGGTCGGCGGCCCGGGCCCGACCCTCGTCGTGCGGGTGACCGGCGTGTCGTTCAACCCCTATGCCGGGAGCGAGACCCGCTTCGGCGGCGGCAACGCCACCAACAGCGACTACCTCGAGGGCGAGGCCCTGGTGGTCGACCGCGCCGGCACCGTCCTGCTGCGCCATCCCCAACTCTCGGCCACCAATGCTAGCGCCGGCGGCGCCTGGTACGACCCGGACTCGGAAAACCGGCGCGTGACCTACATTGCCGGGCATTACGCGGCGTGGCTCAAGCGGGGGTTGGGGCTGGAGTGAGGGCGGGGTCGGTCGGCCCAGCGACAACAGCTCGGAACCTGTTCGACTTGCTCGACGGGACTGCCATCCTCAGCGTCATTCCGGGGCCGCGCAGCGGAGCCCGGAGTGCCGCAGGCACGCCCAGAACCGCGGATGGTTCAGAACGAGGTGTGGATCGTTCCGCTGTTTTCGGCAACACCAGAGTGTCTGGACTCCGGGCTCCGCTCCGCGGCCCCTGGATGACCATAAGGGTGTTGAACCCGTGGAGGGGCATCGAACAGACACTCAATCCAGAACGGTGCCTGAATTCCAACCATCACTGGGAAGCGCGGGCGACCAGCCCCCTCCCCCCTATTCCGGCTTGAGCCCCGAGCGCGCCTCGAGTTCCTGAAGCGTCCGGCGCGCCACGCTGGCGCCGGGCAGGCGGCGCTCGCGCTCGAAGCGGGCGAGCGCCGCGCGGGTGGTCGGACCGGCGATGCCGTCGACGGTGAGCGGGCCGTAGCCGAGCTTGATCAGGGCGCGCTGCGCGTAGGCGACCGCCTTGTCGGGTTTGGCGCCGGGAGCCGGCGCGGCATGGAGTGCCGAGGCCTTGACCGGCTCCGCCGCCCTCGCCTCCCGGACCGGCGCGTGGGCGACCGACGCGGCTTTCCCGGCGGCGTCCTTGCCGGCAACGTCACTGCCGGGAGCCTCCTTCACCGGCGCCGCCTTCGCGGCCACGGCCTTGACCGGCGCGGCCTTGGCCGGCGCGGCCTTCGGGGTGACCGAGGCGGTGCCGTGATCCTCGCCCCGGATCAGCGCACCGATCCCGTCCGGCTTAGGCCGCGACGCGGCCTCGCCCGAGCCGCGCGGCCCCGCATCGCCCGTGCTGCGCGGCGCCTCGGCCTTCGCCGTCGCGGTGGGTGCGGCCTCGCCGGTGGGCGCGGGACCCGTCGGCGCTTTGGCCGGCCCCTTGGCGAAGAGAGGTGCGGGGTGGCGGCCGGTCTGGAAGCTGAGGGCGTTCGCCGCCACCGCCGCCACCGCCCCGAGGGCGAGGAGGCCGCCGACGATGCCGGCGGGATGGCGCAGGATCCGGTCGGCCCTGAGCCGCAGGCGGTCAAGGGGACCGGCGGGGCGCGGGGCGGCTCTCGGCGCACGCGGCGCGCGGGGAACCGGCCGCGGGCGCGGGGCCGGCCGCGCCTCGGCGGTCAGCGCCACCTCGGGATCGTGTCGCCGGGCTGTCGCCTCGACGGGCTTCCGGGCCGGCGCCTCGGACATCGCGTCTCCTTCCGGCATCGAACGATCCGGGCCGGATCGATCGGCCTTGGATCGTTCCGTTCGGGACCGGTCCGCCTTGGCGCGGACCAGGGGTGGATGGACCGGGCCTGAATCGCTCACGTCAGCCCGTCAGCCGCATCGTGGCGGGCCGCTCCTCGACGAAGGTCCGCGCGAGGGACCCGGTGCGGATCGGCACCGGACCGCCCGGCACGGCGCGGGCGCCGCGGCAATCGAGCGGCAGGGCGACCACCACCTTCGTGCCGCAGGACGGGCTGCTCTCGACGATCAGCTCGCCGTGATGCAGCCCGACGAGGCCGCGCACCACCGAGAGCCCGAGGCCCGTGCCCTCGTGCGGGCGGCCGTAGCCGGCGCCGGCGCCGAGGCCGGCCTGGAAGAACGGGTCGCCGAGGCGGGGCAGGTCGGCCTCGGCAATGCCGATCCCGGTATCGACCACCGCCATCTCGATCCGGTCGAACACCCGGCGCACCGAGAGCACCACGTCGCCGCCGCGGGGCGTAAACTTCACGGCGTTCGACAGCAGGTTGATCAGCATCTGCCGGCAGGCGCGGGCATCCGCCGTGACCTCCGGCAGGTCGGCGGCGATCTCGCGCCGCAGGCGCACGCCGCCCTGGTCGGCGCGGATCTGCATCAGGTCGCAGACGCCGCGGGCGAGGCCGGCGAGGTCGAACGGCTCCGGCGCGTAGTCGAAGTTGCCGCTCTGGATCCGCGACATGTCGAGCAGCGCGTTGACCACCTCCAGCAGGTGCTGGCCCGAGGAATGGATGATGCCGGCATATTCCCGCCGCCGCTCGGGGCCGAGCGCCAGGGTCGATTCGGCCTCCAGCATCTCCGAGAAGCCGATGATGGCGTTGAGCGGTGTGCGCAGCTCGTGGCTCACCGTGGCGAGGAAGCGGCTCTTGACCTCGTCGGCGCGCTCGGCCGCGGCCCGGGCCTGGTCGAGCTCCTCGGCCCGGCGCCTGTGCTCCGAGACGTCCCGGGTCACCGCCACTACGGCGGCCTCGTCGGCGAGCGCCGGCATCGCCGCGCCCGGGACGCGGTGGGCCCGCATCTCGGCCCAGATCACCCGCCCGGCCCCGCCCGCCTCGCCGGCGGCGTGCAGGCGGAACTGCACCGTCACCGGCTGGGCCTGGCCGGCGGCGTCGCTGAGCGCGGTCAGGAAGGCGGGCCGGTCGGAGACGTGGACGCGGT
Organism: Methylobacterium sp. EM32; assembly: GCF_040593685.1. Classification (NCBI taxonomy): domain Bacteria; kingdom Pseudomonadati; phylum Pseudomonadota; class Alphaproteobacteria; order Hyphomicrobiales; family Methylobacteriaceae; genus Methylobacterium; species Methylobacterium sp. EM32. The sequence goes on from NZ_JBEXZS010000052.1 coordinate 79,436, forward strand.
TGAACAGGCCGCGGCCCTCGAGGGCGTCCGGCGTCGTCCCGGCGAGCGACCGGGCGGCAGGACTCGCCTGCAGCACGCTGCCGTTGCGGTCGTGCCAGGTGACGAGGTCGTCGATGGCGTCGAGGAGCAGAGCGTCGCGCATCGTCACGGCGGTCAGCCGGTCGCTCCAGCGGCCCTCGCGGCGGCAATGCTCCACGGACAGAGCCAGCACGTGGCAGATCGCCGTGATGGCGAAGACCGGCATCGCCAGGGCCGCCGGCCAGGCGAAGAAGCCGAGGCCCGGCGCGGGTTCGATCACCGCGACCGCCACCGCCCCCAGGATCGCGAAGGCGGCCGCCACCAGGGCGGCCCGATACGAGCCGGCGAGCAGGGCCTCGACCGGGATCATCACCAGCCAGATCGCCGCCGCCGAGGTCGGACCTCCGGTGAGGCTCGCCAGGCAGACGACGAGCCCGGTCAGCGCCGCCGAGGACAGGCCGTGGGCGAGCGTGAGGTTGCCGGTGCGCACCAGCAGCAAGGCCGCGATCACCGGCAGCATCAGGCAGGCCGCCGCCGCCGCCTCGACCAGCGTCGGAACGCCGCGCCAGAGCAGGTAGGGCGGCAGCATCGCCATCAGCACCGCGCCGGTGGCGAGCCGCGAGATCAGGAACCGCTCGTGGCGGCCCCGCTCGGCCGGGTCGCCCGCCGCGGAATCATGGACGAGACCCGTCAGCCGGGCATCGATCAGGGACGCAAAGGCACTGTTGATACGCACACCGCCACGCCAGCGCGGGAGACCTCGCGGCCCCGGCGCCCCTACACTGCGAACTATCGAAACCCTCGCAGAGCCGGCTTAAACGAACGTTAGAGCGCGACGAGACCGGGATTCTTGTCCCCCGGTCGCTCGGCGCGGACGCGATCTCACCCGCTCGTCACCTCACCCCGGTCATGCCTCAGCCGGTCATGCCTCAGCCGGTCATGGCCTCGGCCTCGTAGCCGGCGCGGCCGAGGGCGTGGGCCACGTCGAGGGCCTGGGCATCGGTGACGACCGCGACCCGGCCGGCCTCAAGGTCCACGCTCACCCGCGCCGCCGGGTCGAGGCGCTGGACCGCCTTCGTCACCGCCGCGACGCAGCCCTGGCAGGTCATGCCCTCGACCTTCATCAGGAGTTCCATCCGTTCGCCCGACCGGTCCGTCATCGCCACGCGCTCCTTTGCCGCTGCGGCACGCCAGGGCCGCGCAAGCCATCTCGGGTACTGCGGCATTCCGGACAAGGGTACCGCGAAATCCGTGGGCAGCCCGAGGCGGCGTCTTGCGGGTCCACGGCGCCTCGGCGACAACCGGGAAGGCCGGGATTTGCGGAACCCGTCCTGTCCTCGATGCGTAAGAGGTATCGCGATGGCCCTCATCACCGGCCGGCGCGCCGGCGGGTCGTCGGTGAGCCGGATCGCACTCAGCCTCTCCTTCCTCGCGGCCGGCGGGCTCTGCCTCGCGGTCGCGTTCCTGTCCGCGCCGCTCCTCGGGGCCCTGGCCGGGACCGCCCTCGCGGCCGCCCTCCTCGGGGGTGTGGCTACCGCGCTCTCCTTACGCCGCGCCGGACGCCTCGCCCGCCAGGTCGAGAAGATGTCGGGTGAGATCGACCTGCTCTCGCGCCGCCTGGTGACGCTGGAGCAGCGGGAGGCGCCGGCCGCCCCGTCGGCGGACCTGGAGAGCGGCCTGTCCGAGGTCACGGCCGAGATCGGCCTGCTCGGCGGCATCGTGCGCGAGCTCGCCATGGCGGTGGCGGTCCAGGACGAGGACCTGACCCGCCTGAAGGCCGGGCCGGTCGCCGCGGTCCAGCCCGCCGCCCCCGCCTTCGCTCAGCCGCCGCAGGCACCGGTTCCGCAGGCCCCCCTCCCGCAAGCACCGGTCCCGCCCGTGCATGTTCAGGCGGGGCCCGCCTACGCGCCGGCTCCCGCGCCGGTGCAGGCTCCCCGGCCGACCGCCCATTCCGAGATGCAGGCCTACGCTGCGGCCCCGCCCGTCGGGTTCGCGCCGGCTCCGGCCGCATCCCAGCCCGCCGCACCATCCTGGCTGGCCGAACTCGCGGCCACGCCAGTCGCCCCCGCACCCGCCGCCCAGGTGCCCGCTTCCCAGGTTTCCGCCGACCCGATCCTGCCGCGGGAGGTCGCCCCGGCGCCGCGCCGCGCCTTCGTGCCCGAGCCCGCCGCCGAGACCCATTCCGAGGCCGAGATCCTCGCCGCCCTCGCGCAGGGGCTCGAGGTCCACCTGCAGCCGGTCGTCAGCCTGCCGCAGCGCAAGGTGGCGTTCTACGAGGCCCTGGCCCGCCTGCGCGTCGGCGAAGCCCTGCTGTCCCCGGCGGAGTTCGTCCGGGTGCTGGAGCGGCACGGTCGCACCACCGAGCTCGACCGGCTGATGCTCGCCCGCGTGACGGCGATCGGCCAGCACCTCGCCTCCCGCGGCAGCGAGACGCCGGTGGCCTACGCCCTGTCGCCGGGCTCGCTGTTCGAGCCGGGATTCCTGCGGGCGGTCGCCCGCCTGATCGACCTGCACCCGGAACTCGCCGGCCGGATGATCCTGGCGCTGCCGCAGCGCAGCTGGCGCAGCCTCGACGCCGAGCAGGCGAGCGCGCTGCGCTCCTTGCGCGAGCGGATCGGCCTCGCGGTCGACCGGGTGGCGGATCCGCGCCTCGACGCCGCCGCGCTCGCATCCCTCGGGGCGAGCTACGCCAAGGTCGGCCTCGACACCCTGCTCGGCGAGCACGGCGCGGCGCTCGCCGTCTCCCTCGCCCGGTCCGGGATCCGGCTGGTGGCGGAGGGCGTCGAGCGCGAGACCGATGTGCCCGACCTGATCGACCTCGACCTGCCGCTGGCGCAAGGGGCGGTATTCTCGCCCCCCCGGGTGGTGCGGCCCGAGGTGCTCTCGCCCCC